>CAYXJI010000266.1:0-5730 GCA_964465175.1 uncultured Burkholderiaceae bacterium
GTTGTACGGCGAGGCGAACCAACGACGCTAGCGTCTGTTTTGCGTAAGTCCTTTTATTTTTCATAAACTGGCCGCCACCTCTCAGTTGAACGCTATTCAGTGCGCTAGAGCCTCCTCTTCAAGCCTCCGCCCCCGTACATGCGCATTGATCGCTGTCTCTAGCTGGACAGTCAGCAACGCCAGCACAATTGGCATATTTTGCAACTACGTTGCAAATTCACATCAAAAAATTTCTCGCAGACATCGAATTCAAGCATTGCATTAAGTTATCTCAAATTTGAATTGCAAATACACTTCTACAAAAGTACATTCGAATTGCCACAGATAGCAATGGCATAGAATTTTTGTGGCTAACATTTATTTTCAAATAACTATTAGGGACGCGAAACATGAAAAAACTGATCCAACTAAGTCTAATCGCAGCGGCAGTGGGCGCCTGCTTTTCAGCACAAGCTGGGGACATACAAGGCCTCACAGCAAAGAATGTCATTCCAAATCGCTATATCGTTGTTTTCAAAGATCAAGCGATGCAAACGATTAATGGTACGAAACGTACTAGTGCCGCCATCGCAGCTGATCTAGGTCAACGCCACAAGGGCAAAGTAGAGCAAAGCTATAGTCATGTACTCAACGGCGCGGTGATGACGATGACGGAACAAGATGCGCGAAATCTAGCAGGCGATCCGAATGTCAACTATGTCGAAGCTGACCAAATGATGTATGCAATTGGCACGCAAAGCGGTGCCACTTGGGGTATCGACAGGCTAGATCAAACCAACTTACCGCTCTCTGGAAGCTACACCTATCCCAGCAGTACGGGCGTGCATGCTTACGTGATCGATACTGGTCTGCGTGCGACCCATAATGAATTCACAGGACGCGTAGGAAATGGCTATACCGCTGTCAATGATGGTAATGGCACCAATGATTGCCAGGGACATGGCACACACGTAGCGGGAACCGTGGGCGGCACCACTTGGGGCGTTGCAAAGAACGTCACCTTGCATGCTGTACGTGTGCTCGGGTGTAATGGCAGCGGTAGCAATTCCGGCGTGATCGCAGGCATGGATTGGGTAGTCGCCAACAAAATAGCTCCCGCCGTTGCCAATATGTCATTAGGTGGTGGTGCATCTGTTGCATCAGACGCTGCCATTAAACGCATGACCGATGCTGGCATTACTGTTGCAGTCGCTGCAGGCAACGATTCTTCTAATGCATGCAACTACTCCCCAGCACGCGCCCCTTCGGCAATTACTGTAGGTTCGACAACCAGTAGCGACGCCATGTCTAGCTTCTCAAATTACGGTTCTTGCGTGGATATTTATGGGCCTGGCTCTTCCATCACTTCGGCAGGAAAAGCATCCGATACGGCCTCCGCTTCCATGTCTGGCACCTCCATGGCATCGCCCCACCTTGCTGGGGTTGCGGCACTCTATCTCGCGCAAAATCCCAATGCCACTCCAGCACAAGTCACCACAGCCATCGTCAATAACAGCACGAATGGAAAAATCACGGGCATTCCGTCTGGGGTGAACAAGTTTGTCAATATTAACTTCCTCAATGGCGTCATCATTGTGCCGCCAACACCTTTAGTCAACGGTGTAGCGCAGACCGTTAGTTTGGCTACTAAGGCCTCTAAGATGTATAGCATCGTGGTGCCCAGTGGAAAAACCAGTTTGGTCTTCACTTTGTCCGGCGGTACGGGCGATGGCGATATATATGCACGCATGACAACGCAACCGACCACAACAAGCTATACCAAGAAGTCAGATGGTTCCACCAATACGGAAACCATTACGATTAACGCACCAGCAGCGGGAACATATTACTTGCTGTTGAACGCTTATTCGGCAGTGAACAATACCAATGTGAAGGCGGTCGTGAACTAAATCTCAGCTTTTTTCTTTTAAATTAGGACTTACGCAAAACCGCCCCAGCGTCGTTGTTGCCGCCTCGCCGTGCTCAAGCACTGTCTTCGTCGGCACGCCTAGCTGGGACAATTTTGCGTAAGTCCTATAAATACTAAGTAGTGAAAAAGCGCAAACCCCAGGTCTGCGCTTTTTTTAAATGAGAATTTCCACTGAAATATGAATCACACATAAAGATGTTCTGATCGTTGCAACAAGACCCAACTAGTCAAAATATACTTATCATCAGAGACGGGAATACAGCCACGATGGGTGTGCGTAAAATAAGCGGGCGCGATTACCATACGCCCAGCCCTCGGTGCGATTGATTTACCCTGATAATAAAACTCCGTCTCGCCGCCTTCCGTCACATCATTTAAATAAAACATAAAGAGCAAACTCCGATGCAATTGTTCGTTATGCGGCGCCATTGGAAACACTTCACAATGCCAGTAATGATAGTTCCCCACGCCTTGCGCATACTTTTGCATTTGCACATGACCTAGGCGATAAAGGTAACGCATTAAGGCACTCGGATCACCCGCAGTCAATTCCTCGAAATTATCTATCGTGAGATCCACTGCTTCTTTAGTCACTGGATGCGTCAACTTCATGGCAATCGGCGCGATCAAAGCAAAACGATATTTATTCATGTAGTCAGCAAGATGACGTGATGTGACATCGGTGACTTGACGTAAAACCTCGGCATATTCGGGAAAATCATTCAAAATTAAGTCTTGACTGATCTTCTTACTTCTATCAAGTAGGCCTCCAGCACGCCCCTCTATCACGTGCGGGCTGCGATCAAATAATTCGCGCAAGGAACAACATACATCCGCACTTAAAGCACCATCAATGACCTCGATAAAATCCACACTCACCTCCCTTTTAAAGAAAGACACATCCGCCACGCACGCGCGCACCATCAACAAGCCACCAAGCTTTTTATTGAAGCTCGCGCTATCCGTCGTCCGCTACAACAAACGCTGCCGCTCCTACACCTACTATTGAACACTGTACCGATTTTGAGTGACAATTCACCCATCTTATGACCAGGAATAACTTTGTCGCGGATGGTTTGCAAAGAGCCACCTAGGCTACCCAGACGAAACAAGCGGTCAGAATAAAGATGGCGTTGACCAATGCAGCAATGAGCAGCAGCTTTTGCAATATCGCCTTCGTCGTCTAGGTCATCTGGGTCATCTGCGCTGCCCACAAGATGCTAAAATTATCCTTGATATTTTTACATCGCACAACTTTTCTACGCAAATTCAAACCTTATTCCTATGAATTGAGTTCATTCAACATCAAGAAAATAAGCAAATTTTTTTACTTATGCCATCGCCCATTTCAGAACTTGACTCAGCAACATGAATCGGTAATTCTATCGTCCGTCTAATGCCTATCGCGTGCTGTTAACTTCAGCTCAATTTCACTTCAACTTCAGCCTAACTTCGTCCCATGATTAAAAAACTCGTTAATTATTTTTTACAAGGCCTGCTATTCATTTCGCCTCTAGCTTTAACGGCCTATATTCTTTTACTCTCCTTTGAATTTGCCGATGGCTTGTTGAGGGAGAGCTTGGTGCTGTTGGTTGGGCATGATATTCCTGGCTTGGGACTTTTGATCATCGTCTTGCTACTTATTTCGGTTGGCTATTTTGGACAAACTTTCATCGCCAAACCTATCAAGCGCTTGATTAGAAAATCGATCTCGAATATTCCCGTGTTAAATGAAATCTACTCGTCTTTGAACGATTTATTTTCCGCCTTTGTTGGGGATGAGAAAAAATTTAATCATCCCGTGTTGGTGCTCATCAATCCCGAGGCGAAGTTAGAGAAACTCGGTTTTTTGACCGAACATGATCTGTCAATCTTAGGGCTAGAAGATAAAGTCGCGGTATATTTTCCGCACTCGTATAATTTTTCGGGCGAATTATTTATCGTTCCTAGCAATCAAGTCAGAGCAATCGACGTCAGCCGGACGAACGTCATGAAATTTATCGTCTCGGGTGGCGTTTCTCAGTTAGAGAATAAAAAGCGCGATTGAATAAATGGAGAAACTAGGGCTTGGGTCTATCGTAGCAAAGCCTAACCAACACGCTTCACACTTATAATTTGCGATCATTTGGACTATGCAGACGTGGCGATAGTAGTGCTACCTGCTCTGTAGCAATTTCACGTAGGCGTGCTTGATCCGCCTCGCTGATCCCCAACCCAGCGAATGCGGGCAATTTTGAGGGAGCGCTATCTGTCAGAGTCGAGAATAAAATTAACGCAGTTAAGAATGAACCTGTGGCACGCGCATGATTGCCATCCGCATCATGCAATAGCATCATGGGATAACGTTTAAGTGAAAGCTCCCAAGCCTGACCGATAGGGGCGACGCATGCGGGCCGGCTAGTCGCGATCCGCACATGTAAATCATAAATACGTTGGGTTTCATTCACCCCTCTGCGTGGCTATTCAGGAAACATAACAGGAATAGCCTGTTTAGATCGCACCTTACCAAGCCATTCAACCCAGATTTTTCATTAGGATTTGTGATGATGATGGATGCACTTTTTGAGACAGTTTTTGCGTGAATGAGGCGTCAATAGCGAGCTATTTTCAACGAAGAACGAAAAAAATGACCGGAAATGCGCCGCCAGCGCTCAAATAGCGTCGAAGACGCGCCTAATGAAAAATCTGGGTTAAAACAGTGATGTCGGTCTTCGCTAGGTCGTTCGCCTGTGGGAGTGACTCGTTGGCATGTGTAGCCGTGGTGCCACCACATGAACTGCAAACGAGCGCGGAGATAAAGATACTCATCAAGCTAACGTGGCGAAAAGCATTCATCGAGTTACTCCCCCTCAATCAAATGAAATATTCTAGCTGACCTCACTGATTTTTTTCGGAAAGAATGCACTCATCGCACCTAACATCGCTAGCGCTAATGCCACACACGCACCGCTAGGTGCATCAAAATACCATGAGCCGGATAAGCCTATACCAGCCGCGACAATCGCCAAGCAAATCGCCTGCCATAGCAACACTCCACGATGTACCCACAGAGCGGGACTGATCAAGCTAGCAAACACCACAAACAATCCCAAGACTGGCACTGCGACACTCGCGATAATGGCGAACAACGGATAAAAAATCATGTCCCGCTTTAGCGATGATTTCGCAAAGAATAGACACAAGGCTAGGATCAATGCGCAAGCCGATAAGGAAGTAACTTGCGACCAACTTGCCCATAACATATCCGCAGCCAATAACTCCGCCCAACGTTCACGCCCATGCGCATCAAGACGCGCACCTAACAAGGATAAACTGGCACCAGCCACATAAACCAAGCCTATCAAAGCTTCCCGCTGTGCTGGCCACCGCTTTGCCATCACGGCGACCAAACCGGCACACAACAAAGCACCAAAGGCCGCAAATAATTGTGTGGTCAACGCATTCGAATCATGCAATAAGACTGACACCCACAAGGCTGCCGCAGCAGCAGCTTGGGCGAGGGCCAAATCGATGAAAACTACGCCACGTGAAAGCACTTGCACGCCCAGCGGCGCTAGCGCAATGACCCCAAAAGCTAGTGCAAGGATAGGCACCAAAAACCACCACGCCATCATTTTCGCTGCACCTTGAGCAAACTACTCACTATCTGCTCAAACCAATTGAGCAACGCATCCGTCGCCGAAGGATCGTCAGTCGTAGCTGGCAACACTATCAGCGGCGCCGCGATACCGCTTTGGCTAGTCAACCACTTCGCGGCTCGTGGATCTTGATAAGCCGCCACCACCACAGCGCCAACTGGTGTCGATTGGATCAAGGTGAGC
>CAYXJI010000267.1:0-1514 GCA_964465175.1 uncultured Burkholderiaceae bacterium
CACGCCAATAGCACCGCAGGTGCGCCTAATGGAAAATTTGGGTTTAAGGCAACTGCGGACTTTTTAGTCGCCACTTTACCCCTACCGTTTATGTCTATCACCAAACCCGGCGAGCGCAAGCTCCAGATTTTGCAAGCCTTAGCAGGCATGTTAGAAAATCCCAAAAGCGAAAAAATCACGACCGCCGCCTTGGCTGCCAAAATTGATGTGTCTGAAGCTACCTTATATCGCCATTTTGCCAGCAAGGCGCAGATGTTTGAGGGCTTGATTGAATTTATAGAGTCATCGGTATTTGGCTTGATTAATCAAATCAGCCAGCAACACAAAGATGGCATCGAACAGGCACATAGCATTAGCTTGATGCTGTTGAGTTTTGCGGAGCGTAATCCTGGAATGACGCGGGTCTTGATCGGTGATGCTTTGGTGAACGAAGATGAACGCCTGCAAGCACGCATGAATCAATTTATGGATAGAGTGGAGCTGGCTTACAAACAGGCGCTGCGACAAGCGGGAATACAAGGCCAAGTGGCCGAAGCTGAAATCGTCATGCGAGCCAATTTATTGACCATCTTTGTACTAGGACGTTGGCAGCGCTTTGCTAAAACCGGCTTTAAGGCCAGTCCTACTGAGGGGGCTAGTGCTCAACTTGCTTTGTTATTATAAATCTTGAGACAGTCGCTCAATATCGCCGCGCAAAAGATTGTGTGCCTCTTGATAAAAGTGATCGATATTAGCGGCCTTTAGTTTAATGTGTAGACTAACTTTGTCGCCATAAGTGACTTCAAGAATGCTAGCGAGGTAGGTCTCACACAAGCGTCGCAAGGGCGACTCATCGGCAAAGTTCACTCGTAATTGAATTTCACTCAAAACTTCGATAGCGACTAATTCTGCCAGTTTAAAGGCATCGGAAATAGCTTGACCGTAAGCGCGTGTTAAGCCGCCTGCACCTAGTTTTGTGCCGCCCCAATATCGCACGACGACTGCCAATACATTGAATAATTCTTTGTGAACCAAGACATTGTACATAGGCTTGGCGGCGGTGCCGGATGGCTCGCCATCGTCATCCAAGCCAGAGTCGCCCTCACATAATAAAACCGAGCAGACATGTACTGAATGGGGATGTTGGGCGCGGATTTGATGCAACAAAGCTTGCGCCTCGCTGCGGGAGTAAATTGGATAAAGCTGGCCTAAAAATCGGCTTTTCTTTACTTCGATTTCTGCATGTACTGCCGACTTCAATTGGTACATAAATAATTCTAAGATAAGCCATTGAGTTAGGCTGAGTTGCCGCGAATTTTAATGCCTTACTTCAATTATTGTATGACAAAGGTCTCAAAGAATACATCGCTCACGCCACCGTCGTCTTTGATTCCTAAAACCTGGTTGATCTTGGTTCTAAGTTGGTCAATCAAGACTTTTTTGCCTTCTATACTTTGTAGTTCGGTTGAGTCTTTGCTACTTAACGTCATGATGACCACGTGACGGACCATGGGCATATACACTTTAATCTTATC
>CAYXJI010000267.1:1524-5651 GCA_964465175.1 uncultured Burkholderiaceae bacterium
ATCATTCGCACCCAATTGCAATGTCACGACGGTTTGCAAGTAGCGATCAAAGCTAGCTAAGTTGACGACGAAAGAATCTAGTCGTGTGACCGGTGCGCTAGCGCCAGCAGAGCCAGCACTAGCACTAGCGCTGGCTTTATCACTGGCAGTAGCAGGCGCACAGAACAGCACGCAACTTAGGAGTGAACTGATGACAAATACGACATGAGTGAATGTTTTGCGCATAGTAAACTCCAGAGATAGATTAGGCGTGAATTCAGGCTAGCAATTATATTGACAATGCTGAATTAGGTAGTCAAAGGCTTATAACGAATACGCTTAGGTTTGGCACCTTCTTCACCTAGACGTTTTTTCTTGTCGGCTTCGTACTCTTGATAATTGCCGTCAAAGAAGCTCACTTGCGAATCGCCTTCAAACGCCAAAATATGGGTCGCAATACGATCTAAGAACCAACGATCATGCGAGATCACCATCACGCTACCCGCGAATTCTAGCAAAGCATCTTCCAAGGC
Source organism: uncultured Burkholderiaceae bacterium (assembly GCA_964465175.1). GTDB lineage: Bacteria > Pseudomonadota > Gammaproteobacteria > Burkholderiales > Burkholderiaceae_D > Undibacterium. The sequence continues at coordinate 2,037 of CAYXJI010000267.1, forward strand.
GCGCAAGGTTTCTACGTCCAGATCATTCGATGGTTCATCGAGTAAAAGAACATTGCCACCTTGCAGTAAAGTTTTTGCCAAATGCAAACGACCGCGCTCACCACCGGATAAATTGCCGACGATTTTTTGTTGATCGCCACCTTTGAAATTGAAACGACCAAGGTAGGCGCGTGACGGCATTTCGAAGCGACCGACGGTCAAAATATCCGCGCCATTGGCGACGTCTTCAAACACGGTTTTGGTATTGCCCAAATCTTCGCGTGATTGATCAACCAAGGAGATTTTTGCAGTTTGACCGAGCACCACTTCGCCGCTATCAGGTTGCTCGATACCTTTAATCATTTTGAATAAAGTCGATTTACCCGCGCCGTTAGGACCGATGATGCCGACGAGAGCGCCTGGTGGAATCTTGAAGCTGAGATTATCGATCAAGAGACGATCACCAAAGGATTTGCTGACGTTTTTAAACTCGATAACTTCGTTACCCAAACGCTCGGCCACGGGAATAAAAATCTCTTGTGTCTCGTTTCGTTTTTGGTATTCGTGCTCACTCATGTAGTTGTATCGTGCGAAACGTGCTTTGCTCTTGGCTTGACGCGCCTTAGGATTTTGGCGTGACCATTCCAATTCTTTTTGCAAGGCACGTTGACGTGCAGATTCAGTGGCTTCTTCTTGTTTCAAACGGGCTTGCTTTTGATCTAACCAGGAAGAGTAATTACCTTTCCACGGAATACCAGCACCGCGATCCAATTCCAAAATCCATTCAGCGGCATTGTCCAAGAAATAGCGATCATGCGTAATCGCCACCACGGTGCCAGGGAAGCGCAACAAGAATTGCTCCAGCCAATCGACGGATTCTGCATCCAAATGGTTGGTTGGCTCATCAAGCAAGAGCATGTCCGGTTTGGACAACAATAAACGGCAAAGAGCGACACGGCGCTTTTCACCGCCCGACAAAACGGCGATTTTGGCATCCCATGGTGGTAAGCGCAAAGCGTCGGCTGCCATCTCTAATTGCAGCTCGACATTGTCGCCTGCCGAGGTGGAAATGATGGCTTCTAAGCGCGCTTGCTCATTCGCCAATGCATCAAAATCCGCATCCTCTTCGGCGTAGGCAGCGTACACCAATTCGAGTTTGGCTTTGGCTTCAAATACTTCACCCAGCGCGCCTTCGACTGCTTCGCGCACAGTTTGTTCTGGATCGAGTTGTGGCTCTTGCGGTAAATAGCCGATGTTCAAATTCGGCATCGGCACGGCTTCACCTTGGATATCTTTGTCGATACCCGCCATGATTTTTAATAGGGAGGATTTACCTGAGCCATTCAAGCCGAGCACACCAATTTTGGCACCTGGGAAAAAGGACAGAGAGATATCTTTTAGAATTTGACGCTTAGGTGGGACGATCTTGCCGACCCGATTCATGGTGTAGACGTAATTGGCCATTTTGGGGATTCTTTTCTTGGATTGCAAATAGAGGAAAATGCGAAGTCGTAAGGATACCTCATGCACCCACCCTAGCGCGCTGCGAATTGGAAAAAAGCTGAAAAATAGGCTTGATTTTGCTTCTTAGGCGGAGCGGCTAAGGACACACGCTTTAGCGCTCAGCTTGCGACTTGGAGCAGCTTGCACCGCCGCATAGCCGCGGCTAATTTTTAAAAAACATAATGGAAAATACATTTTTTGGCGACGGCGCAGCATGCTTCTTCGATATTTGTCACTAATGCTCGCATTTGGAATTGGAAATTCTTGCTCTCGATCAATAGTTAAAGTTAAGATGGATGACTAAGTGCTTCAATTAGTTATATTGAAAACAAATTAATGGTATAGTTTGAGAATGCTTTTTTTTGCTAAAAGTGAAATTTGATTTTCACTAAAATGAAATCGCTAAATCGCCGTAAAAAGTAGCGGTGCTCTCTAGTTGCCTTGTCCCTATTTTGTTGTAAGCTAGTGTCGCATTCAGTGTTGGTCGGTTTTGATTGTTTCTGCTGGTTTCTGTTCGTTTCTGTTTATGTGAAAGCTGTTCCTTCGATCGTCTTTATGGAATCAATAATTAAACATTTGATGGAAATTACGGGTCACCGTGACCATGATTTGCTCAATATCTCTGTCATCTCTGCACTTAGCGAGTTGACGCATGCCAAACGTGCGCGCGTCTTGGATATTTTGCAGGTAGGCGAGCGGGTCTTTGTGAAGGCGCAGATTACTATCGCGGACGGTAAATTAGAAGCAAGTGAAGAGCATCTTGCACATCTGGTTCCCGAAGTGCCGATCGATCAATTGCCCAAATTGGTAACAGGTTTAGCGCAACACGATCAAGTCATTGAAGATGTTGATACATTAGGCAATCGTACGATTTGGCTGCCAATTTGGATGAACGAAAAAGTCCATGTTTGCCTAGAAATTTACAATCCCACTACGTATTCCGAAAACACCAAAGAAGTCATGGGTGGCATTTTGGTGGTCTATCGTAATTTCCAAAATTTGCTTGACTATAGCGAGCGTGATTCTTTAACGGGTCTACTCAATCGTAAGACTTTTGACGATAATTTTTCGAAAATTATTCGCACTGGTTTGCAGCGACAGCTACATGATAATGCGGCCGAGGTGGACGTTGAACGTCGCGATACAAATCGTGAAAAGCAGCACTGGTTGGCGGTTTTAGATATCGATCACTTCAAGCGCGTTAATGACCAGTTTGGTCACTTGTATGGCGACGAGGTGCTGATTCTGGTGGCTAATTTGATGCGTAGCTCATTTCGACCCAGTGATAAATTGTTTCGTTTTGGTGGTGAAGAATTCGTCATTTTGTTGCGTTCGACCAGCAAGGAAGATGCGCAAATGATCTTTGAACGCTTCCGCGAAAATGTCGCACGTTATCCTTTTCCACAAGTCGGCACCGTTACCATCAGCATCGGTTTTGCACATATCGATCCATTTGAACCTGCAGTCGGCATCATAGGAAGAGCCGATCAGGCGTTGTATTTTGCCAAGAGCAATGGTCGCAATCTAGTTTGTCAGTATGAAGATTTGGTTGAGTCGGGTGCCCTACATATCGAACATTCGCAAGATAGCGTGGAATTTTTCTAATCTCAGTTTGCGTTGTTGTTGGCATTTTTTTGCCGTTTATCTTCATTTTCCTTAGCTTATGGAACTACGTCAACTACGCTATTTTGTCGCCATCGTTGACCATGGTTCTCTCTCTCGTGCGGCGCGAGTTTTACACATCGTGCAGCCCGCACTGACGCAACAGCTGCAACAATTAGAAGAAGAGTTGGGTGCTATTTTATTGCACCGCTCGGCGCAAGGCATGCAAGCGACCGACGCCGGTAAAATTTTCTATGAGCATGCATTGGCAATCTTAAAGCAAGTCGCCGATGCTAAATCCGCAGTCAAGCAATCTACCGATAAACCTAGCGGCACAGTCGCATTGGGCATACCGCAAAGCGCTTCAGGTGCGCTGGCCTTGCCTTTGTTGACGGCAGTCCGCGCCGCTTTTCCTGATATTACGTTTCAATTGACCGAGGAGTTGACGGGTAATTTGACCGAACAGCTCGCCTCCGGACGTCTGAACTTGGCGGTGCTATTCGATGACGGGCAATTGGCTAAATTCAACAC
>CAYXJI010000268.1:0-2442 GCA_964465175.1 uncultured Burkholderiaceae bacterium
AATCGTTGTGGTCTATTGAGATACTGAATTCGGATTAAATCCGCGTTTCCTTAGCTTAGATGTTCGATAAAAGTAGCAGCACCGAAGTTTTCGTTAAACCCAAATCGTCCGCGCGAAAACAAAGTTGCTAACTCGCTTCGCGCCAAATCGCTTCAATACTTTCGCGGCTTCATTTAAGGTGGTGCCAGTGGTGATAACATCATCAACCAATGCGATATGTTTGCCTAGTACTAACGTCGAGTGATCAGGATGAAGCATAAAAACGTGACGCACATTTTTTTGCCTAGCATCAGGATGCAAACTACTTTGCTGTTGGGTATCCCGTATTCGCAAGAGTAAATCGCGCTGAACTGGAATGCCTAGATTACTGCCCAGTGGTTTGGCGATTTCTAATGATTGATTAAATCCTCTAGAAATTAAACGTTGCGGACCTAAGGGAATGGGGCAAATTAGATCCGGTAACGAATCTTGCGGCATATTGCTGATCGTATTTCTCAATTCTTTTGCGAAAATTTTTGCTAAATTCAGTTGATGTCCGAATTTTAAGGCGAGCACCAAATGGTCAATCGGCGCTACATAATTACATGCCACAATCGTGCGGTCAAAATAGGGATGTTTTTGTAAGCAGTTGCCGCATTGTTGTGGACTCATTGATGCTGGCAGTGGTAACGCGCAACGAGTGCAGCGACTGTTTTTGCTGTGCAATTCGGTAAAAAAATCGCGTTCGCAATCCCAGCAGATTAAATTTTCGTTCACCGCAGTGCAAATGGCGCAGCGATTTGGTAGTACCTGTTGCAGGATTTTCTGCCATTGCCTGTGGCCATAACCTAAGTGAGATGAAAGGAGAAATGACATAGTCGCTTTGCTCTATTTGGGCTTTGTCTTGTACTTCGTTTGTTGGTTGAACATAAAAAACAAAATTCAAAAAGCCTGAAATATTTTCAAACGCGAGGGCAAGCGGGTAGACTAGCCGCTTTTCCTAATTTTAAGGATTGACGCAAAACAGACGCTAGCGTCGTTGTTGCCGCCTCGCCGTGCTCAAGCACTGTCTTCGTCGGCACGCCTAGCTGGGACAATTTTGCGTAAGTCCTATCTTAACTTTTGGTGTGACTTTAGCATGCCATTTTTAAACTATGTTGAGTGCACCTATTGATTTATTCTTAGTTCGTCGTTTGTTTGCAACGCCAGAGCGCATGCATGCTTCCCAGTTTTTGCGTAGAGAAGTCGCTAGTCGCATGCATGAAAAGTTGGACTTAGTAAAGCTTGATCCAGAGACAGTGCTCGATGCAGGATGTGGCGATGGCAGCGATTTGCCTTTATTGCAAACGCGTTTTCCGCAAGCGCAAATACTAGGTTTGGACGCCTCGATGGCGGCTTTGCGCAGCGGCGTTCAAGTGCAAAAGACGGCACGTCAAGGCGTAAGTCAGCTATTGGGTAAGTGGATGCCTGAAGCCTTGCGGGCTAAGCCATCGCACCACTTGATTTGTGGAGATTTCGCGCAGCCTAGCTTGAAACAGAATTCCTTAGACGTTATATGGTCGAATTTAGCCTTGCATTGGCATCCTCAGCCTGACTTGGTGCTGCGGGCATGGATGGCACTGCTGCGGGTGCATGGGCTGGTAATGTTTTCTAGTTTTGGGCCCGATACCCTACTGGAATTGCGTCAGGCTTTTTCGGTTGTCGATGATTGTCCACACACGCTACCATTCGTTGATATGCATGATCTAGGCGATATGCTGGTGCAAGCGGGGTTTGCGACGCCAGTCATGGATGTGGAGCGCATCACCCTAAGTTATCGGGACGTGCCAACTTTATTTGCCGACGTCCGAGCCTTGGGGGGGAATCCCTTGCTCACACGGCGCAAAGCTTTGTTAGGGCGTGAAGCATTTGCGCAAGTCCAGGCAGAGTTAGAAAAAAAGCGGGGTGCCGACGGTCGTATCCCGCTGAGTATCGAAATTGTGTTTGGTCATGCTTTTAAACCGCAGCCGTCCAAATTGGCGAGTGGTGAGTCCATCATACGATTAGATTTTCCGAAGAAAAGCTAATTTTTATTAAATTGGCTATTTAATATAAGTATTGTACTGAGCCTCATCGATTCTTCATCCTCTAATTTCAGTAGCAGATTCTTCGATTGTCAATATGATTTTGCTCAGCTGAACCATGATTTCTTCTTGATATAGCGCAGCTTTACGCCTTATACTCTCGCAGTTGTGGAAGTTGCCAGCATTTTTTTTGAGCAACTTCTGTTGAAAATTCTAATAGGTTTTTGGGGAAATCATGAAACATGCTATGCGATTGAAGTCGAGAACGCTGGGTGCCTCCTTGGTGCTGGGTGCTTCGCTTTTGGCTGCTGGGATGCCAGCTTGGGCCGTGAAAGATAGCCCAGGTGGCCCTGCCGTCAAGCAGTTAAATCTGCAAACACCTGTGACGCAAATCGCGGAG
>CAYXJI010000268.1:2452-5645 GCA_964465175.1 uncultured Burkholderiaceae bacterium
ATTTATTCCATTCATAACCTCATGCTGTATATCTGCCTGGCGATTTTCGTCGCAGTGTTTGGTGTGATGTTTTACTCCATTTTGAAACATCGTAAGTCTTTAGGTCACAAACCTGCGACCTTCCATGAAAGCACGACCGTCGAGATTTTGTGGACTATCGTGCCGTTCTTCATTGTGATTGGGATGGCATTGCCAGCGACAAAAACCGTGGTGGCGATGAAAGATACATCGAATGCTGATGTCACCATCAAAGCGACTGGGATGCAATGGAAATGGGGTTACGATTACCTCAAAGGCGAAGGCGAAGGTATTTCCTTCTTGTCGACCTTGTCCACCCCACGTACCCAAGTTGGTGCCCCAGGCTTAGCCCCAACTGAAGCACGCGGCGTGAATTATTTGTTGGAAGTCGATAACGAAGTTGTCGTGCCAGTCAATAAAAAAATCCGCATCATCACTACTGCAAACGATGTGATTCACGGTTGGACTATTCCCGCTTTCGGCGTGAAGCAAGATGCGATTCCAGGTTTCGTTCGTGACACGTGGTTCAAAGCAGAAAAAATCGGTACTTACCGTGGTCAATGCGTGGAATTGTGCGGTAAAGAACATGCCTTCATGCCTATCGTGGTGAAAGTAGTTTCTGATGCAGATTACACCGCATGGGTAGATGCTAAGAAAAAAGAAATGGCTGCAAAAGCGGATGATCCAAGCAAAGTTTGGACGGTCGATGAGTTGAAACAACGCGGCGAAAGCGTTTACACAGCGAATTGCGTGGCCTGTCATCAAGCTAATGGTAAAGGTGTTCCAGGTGCATTTGCTGCTTTAGATGGCTCTCCTGTGGTGAATGGCGCTAAAGCGGATCAGATCAACATTTTGTTGAACGGTAAAGCCGGTATGCCAGCATGGAAAGCAACTTTGTCAGATACAGAAATTGCAGCGGTGATTACTTATACCCGTAATAGCTGGTCGAATAAGGCAGCAGAAAATATCGTCCAGCCAGCCGAAGTTTTGGCTGTGCGTAAGTAATTGAACAGGAGATAGAGATGAGTAATACAGCAGTTGATAACGTGAATGCGCACGCACACGATCACTCTCATGGTCACGATGACCACGCCCACGATCATCACGATCACCCACATGGCTGGCGTCGTTATTTGTTCGCGACCAATCATAAAGACATTGGTAATTTGTATTTGTGGTTCGCCTTCACGATGTTGATGGTCGGCGGTGTCATGGCTTTGATGATTCGTAGTGAATTGTTTCAGCCTGGCCTGCAATTAATGCAACCAGAGTTCTTTAATCAGTTGACGACCATGCATGGTTTGATCATGGTGTTTGGCGCGATTATGCCGGCTTTCGTTGGTTTCGCGAACTGGATGATTCCTTTGCAAATCGGCGCATCCGATATGGCATTTGCACGTATGAATAACTTCTCCTTCTGGTTGATGCCGCCTGCGGCTCTTCTGTTGGCAGGTTCGTTCTTCGTTCCTGGTGGCGCCACTGCGGCTGGTTGGACTTTGTATGCGCCTTTGTCGACACAGATGGGGCCTGGTATGGATATGGCGATTTTCGCTGTGCATATCATGGGTGCTTCTTCCATCATGGGTTCAATCAACATCATCACCACGATTTTGAACATGCGCGCTCCTGGCATGACTTTGATGAAGATGCCGATGTTTTGCTGGACTTGGTTGATTACTGCTTACTTGTTGATTGCTGTGATGCCCGTGTTGGCAGGCGCGATTACTATGACTTTGACGGATCGTCATTTCGGTACTTCTTTCTTTAATGCTGCTGGTGGTGGTGATCCAGTCATGTATCAACACATTTTTTGGTTCTTCGGACACCCAGAGGTGTACATCATGATTTTGCCAGCCTTCGGTATCGTTTCTCAGATCATCCCAGCATTCGCACGTAAGCCTTTGTTTGGTTATGCATCCATGGTGTACGCGACTGCTTCTATCGCGATTTTGTCTTTCATCGTTTGGGCGCATCACATGTTCACGACTGGTATGCCAGTCACGGCACAGTTGTTCTTCATGTACGCAACGATGTTGATCTCTATCCCGACGGGCGTGACAGTGTTTAACTGGATCGCAACCATGTGGAAAGGTTCGATGACGTTCGAAACACCTATGTTGTTTGCGGTGGGTTTCATCTTCGTATTCACTATGGGTGGCTTCACCGGTTTGATTTTGGCGGTCACGCCGATCGATATTCAGTTGCAAGATACTTACTACGTTGTGGCGCATTTCCACTATGTATTGGTAGCGGGTTCCTTATTTGCCCTGTTCGCTGGTTACTACTACTGGGGACCAAAGTGGACTGGTTTCATGTACAACGAAACACGCGGCAAGATCCATTTCTGGTTGTCTTTGATCTTCTTCAATATTACATTCTTCCCTATGCATGTCTTGGGTTTAGCAGGTATGCCACGCCGTTACGCTGATTATCCTGCACAGTTCACCGACTTTAATCAGATCGCTTCGATTGGTGGTTTCGGTTTCGGCTTGATGCAGGTATATTTCATCTTGTTCGTGGTCATTCCATCGATCAAAGGTGGTAAGCCAGCCGATGCTAAACCATGGGAAGGCGCGGAAGGTTTGGAATGGACAGTGCCAAGTCCAGCACCATTCCATACATTCGAAGAGCCGCCAGTCGTCAAATAAAGAATGGAATACATCCCCTGCACAATCAGGGGATGTATGAAAAAATGAAAAACCAAAAGAAAAGTAATCTGACCACAGCGTTGATTTTGGCTTCGGTCGTGCTGATGTTTTTCATCGGCATCGTTGTCAAACAGACTTTGTTTCGTTAAGGTTGAATCGGATCACGCATGTCGGATGAATTGAAGCAAATGCAAGAGCATCAACCGCAGCAACAAAGTAGTCAAGAAGACTTAGTAGAAAGTAAGAAGCTGAATTTCTTGATGCTGAAGAAGTTATTGGTCATTGCAGTCGTGATGTTCGGCTTTGGCTATGCATTAATCCCGATTTATAAGCAGATTTGTGAGATCACAGGCGTCAATATTTTGACCCCTAAAGATATTTCTGCCGATGCTGTGGTCAATTCACAAGTGGATAAAAGTCGCTTAGTGACGATAGAGTTTGATGCTAATACGCAGGGGCCTTGGCGTTTTCGTCCCGTGGTGTCTAGCATACAAGTGCATCCGGGTGAGATGGCACAGGTGATTTAT
>CAYXJI010000269.1:0-5633 GCA_964465175.1 uncultured Burkholderiaceae bacterium
GCCATCCATAATGGTTTGGTTAAACGCATGACCCATGTGCAAAGTACCCGTCACATTCGGTGGCGGCAATTGGATGCTAAAGGAGGGTTTGGATTCGTCGGTGGTGGCGGTGAAGTATCCGCGTTTTTCCCATTCGGCACGCCAAAAGGATTCAACATTGGCGGGTTCAAAAGACTTGGCTAATTCCATAATAGTGGCAGACAGTAGAAGTTAAAGACCAGCGCCCCAGACAGTTCTGACATCACTTTGCAGTGATCATGCCCTAGGCGAAACCTTTGATTATAAATGAGCATTGCGCCTCGCTAGAAGATATCGGTGTTTTTTTGTTCTGTTGGGCTTTTTTTTGCAATATATTCTGTCAAATGTTTTGTGGGGAACGATAAATGCTGAACTTGAGCATCATGCATAACGCGAATTTGCAAGTTAATTTTTAGTGTGAGGCGCCAAAACTGTCGCTTATTCGAAGCGACGCTTAAAAAAACAAGATGATGCAACGGGGAAATGTTAGGATGTAAGCTCTATGCGCAAAAATAAAAAAGCCCCATTTGCATAGCTTAGGAGACAAGGCAGTCGATTATCTTTGTGTTGTAAATGGTTAAAAAAGCAAAGATCGTTTGTTGGTAATCACACCAATCGTTGTTCCTCAGCGCCAGACAGGCGCTGGTTTGAAAGCTTTTTGGTCTTCAGGCTTCTGTTAATTGATTGGTGGACTATTTTCGTGCACGCAATGGTAACGTGAGCGAGGTGATGATCAGATGAGGCACTTATATAATCTGGAAATTTATATAAGCAATAGAGAGTTGCGAGTGTTGAATGGTCTAAAACCGGACTCTATGTTGAAAATTGCCACGCTTTTTACAAGCTGGCTTTCGTTCACCGTATTTCTCTCGATATTGCTCACAGCAATACTCGCAATGCCTGTTCAGGCGCAGACAGATAATGCCGCCATCATGGCGCAAATTGATTCTATCCAATCTGCCGCAGATAAAAATAACGACGAAGGCTTGCGCCAATTACTTGAGTTTAAAAAAAATCTTCCGGCTGACGTCGATTCTAAGGTTCGACTTGAGGTTTTAAGTATTTTAAGCGGATTGTATTTTGATGCAGGTAAGGGCAAGCAAGGTAAAGCAGCCGTTGACGAATTCACTGCGCTAGCCAAAAAAATGCAGGATAAGGATGCCTTACTGCTCAATGAGATTTTTGCTGTTTTTGATATTTTAGAAGAATCTGGTGTCGCCGCAGCGTTTGAGTATCTCGATAAATTACGTGACCGTGTGATAGGAAAATCGTCGGTTGGTGTGCAGTTTCGTTACCGCCATACTTTGGCAGCTTTATATAGCAATAGTCTAAAATTTGATGAAGCACTCAAACAATATTTTGAGATATTAAAGTTGACGGAACAGTTTTCTCGTCGGCAGGTGCAGGCGAGGATGGCGACATGGCATGCTATCTCGAGTTTGTATTTGCAAATGAAAGATCCCGAAAAAGCTTTAAATGCGACGACCGAGGCATTGGCCGTGTCTTCAGCCTCAATTTCCCCCAAGATTTTCATCGACTTATCTATTTCACGTGGCGTCGCATTGAGTATCTTAAAGCGCAATGATGAAGCCCTTAAGGAATACGAAACCGCATTGCAAATTGCGCGTCAGGAAAATCTACCCTACGCAGTTGCTTTAGCCTTATTCAATATTGCTGACCAATACTTGATTAAAAAAGATTTCAAGCGAGCGGAAGATTATGCGCGCGATGCCTTTGCTAGATCAGAGGCCTTGGACGACAATTGGGGGATGGCCAGCGCAAGAGTGAATATTGGTTTTGCTTTAGGTGGTCAAGGCAAAATTGCCCAAGGTGCAGAACTGGTGAATCAGGGTTTGCAAGTTTTTAGGAAGGCGCATTCTAGTACTGACGTGGAAGCGATACTGGGTGAGTTATCTCTGATGTATGAGAATGCCGGCATGTATAAAGAAGCACTGGCTGTCGTGCGTGAGCAGCAAAAACTGAGCGATGAAATTTTTCAATCAGACCGCACTAAAGCGGTCGCACTTTTGCAAGAGCAATTTGATGCCGAGCATCGCAGAAAGCAGATAGAGATTCTCGCAAAAAATAATGCACTCAAAGATGCAGACATCAAAAATCATCGACTGCAACAAGTCGTCACCTTGCTAGCATCCTTGGTCGCCTTACTGGGAGGTGGCTTTATCTATATGTTATATCGCCGCAGTAAAAAGCTAAATGAGCAATTACAAGAGGTGAATCTACAGCTAGAGTTTCATGCGGTACGTGATCCATTAACGGGTCTGCATAATCGCCGCTCTTTTATCGCACTGATGGCAACCCGACCAGAGCGTGTCGCGGTGGAGCGTCGCGAGGGTAAGTCGAATCCTGATTCCATGATCTTGCTCGATATCGATCACTTTAAGCATATCAACGATACTTGGGGTCATGCCGTAGGTGATGTGGTCTTAAAAGAGGTCGCAACCCGTTTGCGCAATGTGGTGCGTGATGAAGATATGTTGATGCGTTGGGGCGGCGAAGAGTTTTTGATTTTTTCACCTAAATCCAATCCAGAACAAATCACTAGTTTAGTCAATCGAGTGTTGTGCGCCATTGGTGACAAACCCTTTGTGAGCGGTGAACGTGGTGGCAACGCAATCAGCATCCCGGTCACTATCACGGCTGGATTTATTTCCGTTCCTTTTTCGGACGTGCCTGAAGATGTTTGTGATTGGGAACGCGCCTTGCAGATCGCGGATATGGCCTTGTATCTAGGTAAGACGCAAGGACGTAATCGCGCTTATGGCCTGGCACGATTACTGATTCCACATGAGGAAGTCATTCCTACTTTGACCCATGATCTGGCGGCCGCGATCAAGCAAAATATGGTGGAAGTGATTGAGGTTTTGGGGCCAGTGCAAGAGCATGCTGCTTAATTTTCTATGAAATAGCAGTCTTTTAAATTAAGGATTGTTTATTTTTAAATTTCACCGCTATAATTCGCCAGCAAATTTATTCTTTAAACTTCTCTCTTTAAATCAACTAAATGCGAGATCGTTATTTGCTGTAACACAAAACGAACAATGTAAAACGCTAGGGGTCCTGATTACCAAACGGTAGTCGGGTGAGAAATACCCTTGAACCTGATCTGGATAATGCCAGCGAAGGGAAGCAGCCAACGTCGTGATGCCACCTGAACGCAAGGTGTGCCATCGCTTAAATTGGAAACTCCTTTGCTGGCTCCGTGCCGAGTAAGCAATAATGCAAAGGAGCCAAATGAACGCCAACCCACAATTTTTGTCCGCCACCGCCAAGGTCGATGAAGCCGCAATTCAAGCCTTACCCAATTCCCGCAAAATATATGTGACTGGCAGTCGCTCTGATATCCGCGTGCCTATGCGTGAAATCTCGCAAGCGGATACACCCGCGATGTTTGGCGCAGAAAAAAATCCACCGATTTACGTCTACGATACCTCAGGCCCTTACACGGATCCTGATGTAAAAATCGATATTCGCTCAGGCTTAGCTTCTGTGCGGGGAGCATGGATAGCGGAACGCAATGACACTGAAGAACTCGCTGGGCCGAGTTCAGACTATGGCATAGAACGCCTGCACGATCCTAAGCTGCATGAGCTGCGCTTTAATCTGCAACGCAAACCTCGTCGCGCATTGCAAGGTAAAAACGTCACGCAAATGCATTACGCACGTCAGGGCATCATCACCCCAGAAATGGAATACGTCGCGATCCGCGAAAATATGCGTCGTGCCGAGTATCTGGAGAGTTTGAAAGCCTCAGGCCCTATGGGCGAAAAACTGGCGGCAATGATGGGGCGTCAACATCCGGGACAATCGTTTGGTGCCGCGATTCCAGCGCAGATCAGCGCTGAATTTGTACGCGATGAGATCGCACGTGGTAGAGCGATTATTCCAGCCAATATCAATCACCCCGAAGTCGAACCGATGATTATCGGTCGTAATTTTTTAGTCAAAATCAATGCGAATATCGGCAACTCTGCCGTCACTTCATCGATCGGTGAAGAAGTCGAAAAAATGACCTGGGCGATACGCTGGGGTGGCGACAATGTGATGGATTTGTCGACTGGCAAACACATACACGAAACCCGTGAATGGATCATCCGCAATTCACCTGTGCCAATTGGTACGGTGCCGATTTATCAGGCCTTGGAAAAAGTAAATGGTAAAGCCGAAGATTTGACATGGGAGATTTTTCGCGACACTTTGATTGAGCAAGCTGAGCAGGGCGTGGATTACTTCACCATTCATGCTGGCGTGCGTTTGCAATACGTGCCGATGACGGCGAAACGCATGACGGGCATTGTTTCGCGTGGTGGTTCTATCATGGCAAAGTGGTGCCTCGCGCATCATAAAGAAAGTTTTTTGTACGAACATTTTGAAGACATCTGCCAGATCATGAAAGCCTATGATGTGTCGTTTTCACTGGGTGACGGTCTGCGCCCCGGTTCTATTTACGATGCGAATGACGAAGCGCAACTCGGTGAATTAAAGACTCTAGGCGAGCTCACACAAATCGCTTGGAAACACGATGTGCAAGTCATGATAGAGGGCCCGGGTCATGTGCCCATGCATTTGATCAAAGAAAATATGGATCTGCAATTAGAACAATGCCACGAAGCTCCGTTCTATACGTTAGGGCCACTCACAACTGACATCGCACCCGGCTACGATCACATTACTTCGGGGATAGGCGCAGCGCAAATCGGTTGGTATGGCACGGCGATGTTGTGCTATGTCACACCGAAAGAACATTTGGGCTTGCCGAATAAAGTCGATGTGAAAGATGGCATCATCACCTACAAAATCGCTGCCCATGCGGCCGATCTGGCGAAGGGACATCCGGGCGCACAAATTCGCGACAATGCCTTGTCCAAAGCGCGTTTTGAATTTCGTTGGGAAGACCAATTTAATATCGGCTTGGATCCCGACAAAGCACGCGAATTTCATGATGAAACGCTGCCGAAAGATTCCGCCAAAGTCGCCCATTTTTGCTCTATGTGCGGACCGCATTTTTGCTCCATGAAAATCACGCAGGAAGTGCGTGACTACGCCGCGACTCAGGGTATTAGCGAAATTGATGCGCTGAAAAAAGGAATGGAAATTAAGGCGATCGAATTCGTCAAATCCGGCGCAGAAATCTATAAGAAATCTTAGGTGCTGAGATGGAAATTCAACTTAATGGTGAGTCACGTTTTTTGCCTTCAGAAACTGATTTACATAGTTTGATTGCGGACCTGCAATTAGGCAATCAAGCAATCGCCGTCGCTGTCAATCGTCAAGTGATACGGCGTGCACTGTGGCAGCAACATACACTGCAAGCTGGCGATCAGGTTGATGTGGTGAGAGCGATTGGTGGTGGATGAATTTTAAATCTTTCGCCGCAGAGGCGCAGAGATCGCAGAGAAAATCATTGAAAAACTCTGCGTACTCTGCGCCTCTGCGGTTCAAGACTTTGACTGCGATTTTTTTGAAAAACACGGAAGAAAATAATGACAACGAACGAACAACCAAACAGCCTGACCATAGCAGGCAAAACCTATAAGTCCCGTCTCTTAGTCGGCAGCGGAAAATATAAAGACCTGGACCAAACCAGACTCGCCACT
>CAYXJI010000270.1:0-4946 GCA_964465175.1 uncultured Burkholderiaceae bacterium
CTTTTTTGGCGAAGCAAAAAAGGTGCTTGGCTGTCGGGCCACACCCGACCTGCGAACGCCAAGCAATCCAACATGCTAACGAAAAAGGAAGCTAACACAACATGACAAACCAGAACCCCACAATCGAAATTGGGCTTCACTTCGTTCAGCACCAACCTACATTAACAAGATAAAAATTACCGCTTCTTCATAATTGAACCCAACACCCCACGAATAATCTCACGCCCAACTTGCGAACCAATAGTACGCACCGCCGACTTCACCATCGTCTCTGCCACATTATCGCGACGACGTATGCCAGAACCACCAAAAAGATTACCGAACATACCACCTAAAGCGCCAGCAATGCCACCGCCCTCAGATTCTTGCGGCGCAGGTGCTTGTTGTTGAGAATGGGGTTGCGAACGTGGTTGCTCGGACTGATTTACAGATTCAGCATTTGGAGATACACGTCCTTTAATTTTTTCGTAGGCAGACTCACGATCAATCGCTTTTTCGTACACGCCTGCGACGATAGAATTTACCATGACGGTTTTTCTTTGTTCTGGTGTAATCGCACCTATTTGAGAGGCAGGCGGCACGATAAATCCACGCTGCACAATGTTAGGGCGACCTTTCTCATCTAAGAAAGAAATCAATGCTTCACCTACCCCCAATTCACTAATAACCGCTGCGGTATCTAATTCAGGATTCGGGCGGAAGGTTTCTGCGGCGGCTTGCACCGCTTTTTGATCGCGTGGCGTATAAGCGCGCAAAGCATGTTGAACACGATTGCCTAATTGTCCCAATACCGTATCGGGAATATCGAGCGGATTTTGTGTGACAAAATACACACCCACACCTTTAGAACGTATCAGGCGCACCACTTGCTCAATTTTTTGCAATAAGATTTTTGGCGCCTCGTCAAATAAAAGATGCGCCTCGTCAAAAAAGAACACCATTTTGGGCTGTTCCACATCGCCTACTTCGGGCAAATTTTCGTAGAGCTCAGAAAGCATCCACAATAAAAAAGTGGAATATAAGCGCGGCGACTGCAACAGTTGATCGGCCGCGAGAATATTAATAAAACCTTTACCGCTGGTGTCGGTTTGCATCATGTCGTCGAGGTTGAGCATGGGTTCGCCGAAAAATTCCTCCCCCCCCTGCTCACCAATCGCCAGTAAAGCGCGTTGTATCGCCCCAATACTGGCGGCAGAAATATTGCCATATTCGGTTTGAAAATCAGACGCGTTATCGCCCAAGTATTGCAGCATCGCACGCAGGTCTTTCATGTCGAGCAAAAGCAGACCATGATCATCTGCGATTTTGAAGGCCAATTGCAAAACACCTTCTTGCGTCTCATTCAAATTCAACATGCGGCCCAACAATAGGGGGCCGAGATCCGAAATCGTGGCGCGCACGGGATGACCCGACTGACCAAAAACGTCCCAAAACGTCACCGGACAAGCTTGCCAGACCGGCGCATCTAGCGCCAACATGCCTAAGCGTTGCTGCATCTTGGGCGAAAGCTGCCCTGCTTGCGCCATACCAGACAAATCGCCTTTGACGTCGGCCATGAACACTGGCACACCGACGTCCGAAAAAGCTTGCGCCAAGACTTGCAAAGTTACCGTTTTACCGGTGCCCGGTGCGCCGGTGATGCAACCATGTCGATTCGCCCAATCCGACAACAAATTCAGATCAAAGCTTTGATTTTTCGCAATGGACTTAGCGACTAGGAGGGGTTTTGACATAATTTACTCAAATTAGAAGGTGATCGTTAATCGAATCAAGCGTTCGGCACCAGCGGAGGCGGTTTTGCACAAGTGCTCTATGTTAGAATAGCGGTCTTCATTATAAAACCAATCCTTTGCAAAGTTTCCATCGCGACATGTCCAAATTGTCAGCGAATGATAAAAACCATCGTAAATAAGTGCAAAGCATTGTCAATTTTAGAAAGAGTCATCATGGCAGGACACAGTAAATGGGCCAATATCAAGCACAAAAAAGCAGCCACTGACGCGAAACGCGGCAAGATCTGGACGCGCTTGATCAAAGAAATCACCGTTGCCGCACGCATGGGCGGCGAAGACATTAATTCAAATCCACGCTTGCGCTTAGCCGTCGATAAGTCTTTCGATGCCAATATGCCGAAAGAAAACGTCACGCGCGCCATTCAACGCGGTGCGGGCACTTTGGAAGGTGCCAACTATGAAGAAATTCGTTACGAAGGCTATGGCATCGGTGGTGCCGCAATTATCGTCGATTGTATGACCGATAATAAGGTGCGCACGGTCGCCGAAGTGCGCCACGCGTTCAATAAATTTGGTGGCAACATGGGTACCGAAGGCTCGGTCGCTTTCTTGTTCACGCATTGTGGTCAAATGTTTTTTGCACCTGGCACGAATGAAGATGCCCTGATGGAAGCCGCTTTAGAAGCTGGTGCGGACGATGTCGTTACCGATGACGAAGGCGGCATCGAAGTGACTTGCCCACCACACGATTTATCGGCGATCAAAGACGCTTTAGAAAAAGCCGGCTTTAAGCCAGAAGTCGCCGAAGTCGTAATGAAGCCACAAACCGAAACGATATTTACTGGCGATGATGCAATCAAGATGCAGAAAATTATTGATGCATTAGAAAACCTCGATGATGTGCAAGAGGTCTTCACCAATGCCATCATAGAAGATTAAGTTTGCTGTCTAGTGCAGCGCGTTAGCACAGCAAATTAAGATCAATCGATATTTAAGTTCAAGAGTAAAACATGAAAATTCTCGTAGTCGGCTCCGGTGGTCGTGAACATGCATTGGCATGGAAATTAGCACAATCAGAACGTATACAAACCGTATTTGTAGCACCTGGCAATGGTGGTACGGAATTGGACAAAAATCTCAAGAATATCAATATCAGTGATCCACATGCATTGGCAGAATTTGCTATTCAAGAACACATAGGCATCACGGTCGTCGGCCCCGAAGTACCGCTCGCTGCGGGCATTGTGAATCTATTCCGTGACAAAGGTCTGAAGATTTTTGGCCCTACGAAAGAAGCGGCACAATTAGAAAGCTCGAAAGATTTCGCCAAAGCCTTCATGCATCGCCACCACATTCCAACTGCGGAATACCAAACTTTCTCTGATTTGCAAGCTGCTCACGATTACTTAAATCAAAAAGGCGCGCCTATCGTGATCAAAGCCGACGGTTTGGCCGCTGGCAAAGGTGTCGTCGTCGCGATGACAGTGGAAGAAGCACACGCCGCAGTCGACATGATGTTGTCGGACAATAAGCTGGGCGATGCCGGTGCGCGTGTTGTGATTGAAGAATTTTTAGCAGGCGAAGAAGCCAGCTTTATCGTGATGGTCGATGGCAAAAACATTCTGCCCTTGGCCACCAGCCAAGATCACAAACGCTTGCTCGACGATGATCAAGGTCCGAATACAGGCGGCATGGGTGCCTACTCCCCTGCGCCTATCGTTACCCCGCAATTACACGCCCGCGTAATGCGTGAAATCATACAACCGACGGTACAAGGTATGGCCAAAGATGGCATCGTATTTACGGGCTTTTTGTATGCGGGTTTGATGATAGACGATCAAGGCAATCCTAAGACTTTAGAATTTAATTGCCGCATGGGCGATCCAGAAACGCAACCGATTATGTCGCGCCTGAAGACCGACTTACTCATGGTTATGGAGCACGCCGTCAACGGCACGCTCGACAGCATAGAGCTCGAATGGGACAGACGCACGGCGATGGGAGTGGTGATGGCAGCCGCCGGTTATCCCGATACGCCAGAAAAAGGGGCGGATATCACAGGCATCCCAGCAGAAACAGCAGATTGCATTACTTTCCACGCTGGAACCGCACTCAATGGCGGCACGCTCAGCGTGACGGGTGGCCGTGTTTTATGTGTGGTGGGTTTGGGTGATTCCGTAAAGACAGCCCAAAAACATGCCTACGATGTTGTAGAAAAAATTCAATTTAAAGGCGCGCAATATCGTAAAGATATTGGCTGGCGCGCATTAAATAGGAAGCACTAAATTCAAACAACTTAAACCGCAGAGGCGCAGAGTACGCGGAGAAATTCAAATGACACCTCTGCGTACTCTGCGCCTCTGCGGCAAAAAAATCTACTACACGCAATTCTTGACACATCATGACCGACGCTAATTCCGTTAAAGAGTATTTACTAGGCTTACAAGCTTCCATCGTCGCAGCTATGGAAGAAGTCGATGGCTGCCGTTTTATTACCGATAGCTGGGAGCGCCCAGAAGGTGGTGGTGGGATTTCACGTGTCATTGAAGAAGGTAATGTATTTGAACGCGGCGGTGTGAATTTTTCCCATGTCATGGGCAAAAATCTTCCGCCATCGGCGGCCGCGAGCCGCCCTGAATTAGCGGGCCGTCAGTGGGAAGCGATGGGTGTTTCTTTGGTACTGCATCCACGCAATCCGTATGCGCCAACGGTACATATGAACGTGCGTTTTTTCACCACCTATGCTGAGGGTAAAGATCCGGTGTGGTGGTTTGGTGGCGGCATGGATCTCACGCCGTATTATGGTTTTGAAGAAGATGCCAAGCACTTTCATCAAACTTGCAAAGATGCCTTGACGCCATTTGGTGCGGATTTACATCCACGCTTTAAGAAATGGTGTGATGAATATTTTTATCTGAAACACCGCAAAGAAGCGCGCGGCGTCGGTGGCATTTTCTTTGATGATTTTAATGAACAGTCATTTGAGCAAAGTTTTGCGATGACCAAGAGCGTGGGAGATAGCTTTGTGAAAGCGTATCGCCCGATTCTTGAGCGCCGCAAAGATCTCGCTTTTGGCGAAATCGAACGTGATTTCCAGGCTTATCGTCGTGGCCGTTATGTAGAATTTAATCTAGTATTCGATCGTGGCACTTTATTTGGTCTGCAATCGGGTGGGCGTACTGAATCGATCTTGATGTCAATGCCACCGATCGT
>CAYXJI010000270.1:4956-5628 GCA_964465175.1 uncultured Burkholderiaceae bacterium
GGCAGCGCAGAAGCCAAATTGACGACTGACTTTTTGGTGCACAAGGAATGGGTGTAAAATCCGCTTCTACGAAACTTACCGCCGCAAGCATCCGTCGTTCGGTGTTGGTCTTTGGCGGTAGTTTTGACCCTGTCCATCATGGGCATATCGCACTGGTGCAGCACTTTACAAAGTTGCTCAAGGTCGACGAAGTGCGCTTAGTCCCAGCGGGTCAACCTTGGCAAAAAGCAGGTTTAAAAGCGAGCGCCGAACAAAGAATTAAGATGTTGGAATTGGCATTTGATGAGCAATTATCGGTGCCCTACAGCATTGACCAACAAGAGATAGAACGTGCCGCTGCGCAGATTCCCAGCTACACAGTCGAAACTCTAACGAACATGCGATCTCAATGGGGTAATGCTCAGTCAAATGAGGAGATCGCGCTTATTTTACTCATTGGTGCCGACCAATTTCACAATTTCGCAACGTGGAAAAACTGGCAACAAATTTTTAAATTGGCACATATCGTCGTTGCTGCAAGACCAGGCTACAGCTTGCAACTCGACACATTACCCAGCGAATTTGCCGTGCTCTGGCAGCAAGCAAATGGCGCAATTGAAGATTTAAAACAGTGCCCTTTTGGCAAAACCTGGCTAGAAACTGATCTAGCTTGGGATATTTCTGCAACACGAA
>CAYXJI010000271.1:0-5604 GCA_964465175.1 uncultured Burkholderiaceae bacterium
CCGACTAAATCATTCGGGGATAGGCTCTAGCTGGAACACTTTTGCGTAAGTCCTACACCATTAGCGAAATTGCGTCATTCCGTTCATCGCTAAAAAGCAAAATATAGTCATGATTTTTGTCTACCTTTACAGCCAAAAATACTCGCAGCTTCTTCGAGGCCTATTGCATAGTTTGATTGAATCTTCAAAAAAGTGTTGTTTTTTTGCATTTTTCTGAACGATCTTTTTTTTGAAAATATAGTCACAAGTAGGATAGTAATTTTGAATTAAATTTTAAAAAATCCATAAAAATAAAGACAAAATTCTGAATTTTTCGCATGTTTCAAACATTTTACTTTTGCCTTTCTATTTCTATCATCGCTATTTCCGAAAAAAGTTGCAAATTCTGACATTGAAAAAAGAGATATTAAAATTGATGGAGTTGATTCAATTGACATTGTGTATTGAAAAATGTTTTCATTTCCCAGCGATTTTTTTTATGGATTAGTTGGCACGAAAAATAAAGATATCAAGTCTTGCACTAGGCTTGGAATTGCTCGTCCCATTTAAATCAAATTTAGAAATCGTGTAGGTAAACGAACGTTTGTTCGAGAACGCATTGGATTCGTGTTCGTAGCCGGAACAACCTCCCAGAAAACATGGAAACTCAAATTTCAATAGGTAATTACATGTCAAGAAAAAATATGATCTTCAAGAAAAGTGTCGTCGCGCACGCACTAGTTCTTGCGTTTGGTGTAAGTATTGGTTCGGTCGGATATGTTCCGACCGCAATGGCACAGTCCAATGCCTCAGGCACTATGTATGGTACCTTGAGCGCAGGCAGCGCTGATAGTATTGTAGTTAAAAATACCGCAACTAATGCCAGTCGCACGGTCGCAGTTGGTACTGACGGAAAATTTACAGTGACTGCGTTGCCACCTGGTACCTATGCGGTGACCGCATTAAAAGGAAGTTCCGTTATTGCTAGCGCGAGCGTCGACGTCTTGGCCGGTCAAGGTGCTGAAGCGGTCTTCGCCAGTGGTGTCACACAATCTGTTCAAGTTACTGCAAAACGTACCAGAATTGACGTGACAAATGCGTCAAACGGAGCCGTATTTACGGCCAAAGAATTGGATAGACTGCCAGTTGCACGCAATTTGAACGGCATTATCGCATTAGCACCAAATACGACTAAGACCGACGTAGGCTATGCAGGTTCTAGTTTCGCTGGTGGTGGTGCATCTGAAAATGCGTACTATATCAACGGGTATCCAGTCACTAATAATTTCAATCAATTGGGTTCATCAGAATTGCCGTTTGGTGCGATTTCACAAGCGCAAGTAATGGTAGGCGGTTACGGTGCGGAATTTGGCCGTTCTATTGGTGGTGTGGTCAACGTTATCACCAAAAGCGGTACGAATAATTGGGAGGCAGGTGCTGCGGCATTTTGGTCGCCAAATGCTTTCCGTGCAAAAGATAAAGACACCTACTTTGCTAAAATTGGAAAACCAAATACATTAGCAACCGATGGTAAATTGATCTCGCGCAGAAGCCAAAATGAACGTAATCAGTATCAAATTGGCGCCTATGTTGGCGGTCCTATCATTGAAGATAAGTTGTTTATGTTTGTATCTTTGGAAGGCACGCGCACTAATACGCAAGGCGTAACTGGTGATTCGCAAAGAGCAAGTAATAGCGTTGATGGTTGGACCAACGATAAAGGTCAACTGAACCGCTACCTTGCTAAGTTTGATTGGAATATTTCAGACGATCATCGCTTGGAATTAACGGCAATCGGTGACAGGCCACAAAATGATACCAGTTACAGTGGTTATAATTATGCTGACGGTACGCACACTGGCAAAGTTAACTCCAGTGTTTCTTCAAAATTGACCGAAGGCGCGAATGGCGGCGACTCGCAAATTATTCGTTACCTCGGCACCTTGACCGATAACTTGACGCTAACAGCGCTCGCCGGGCAAAGTAGCGGAAAATTGTCCAAGCAATTCGAAGGCTATCAACCGACTTTGATGGCTGTGGTGGCGAATGATAATGTGCGCGCTCCTGGCTTGAACTACAACTCATCACAAGCAATCCATGACGATCAAATCGATCCAAAATCTGCCATGGATCAAAAATCTTATCGCTTGGATCTCGAGTATCGTCTAGGACAACATACAGTTCGTGGCGGTATGGACAAGATAGAAGTAACGGCTTTGAACGCGGGCGTGTCCGCCGCTGGCGGTGGTACTTGGGTCTATGGACGTTCAGTAGATCCAACAATACCTACAGAAGTTGATGGTGGACAAATTCCTGTACTAAAGGGAAATGGCGCGTTGGCTGATAGCGGCTACTATGTTGGTAAACAGCTATTTTCGACCGTATCAAATGCCTATTCTGGTCAAAGTGCTTTCTACATTGAAGATAAATACCAAGCGACAAAAAATCTTTTATTGACTTTGGGTGTTCGTAACGAATCGTTCTATAACGCGAACAAAGCACAAGTGAAGTATATCGAGATGAAGAACCAAGTAACACCTCGCCTTTCTGCTGTGTGGGATGTGAATGGTGATGCGTCGATGAAAGTGTTTGCTAGTGCAGGCCGTTACACGGTTCCTATGCCTGCGATGATGGCTTTGCGTGGTGCAAATGGTGCATTAAATGCGACCGAATATTACGCTTACACAGATACTGATAGCAATGGTATCCCAAGTGGCCTTAAAAAATTGACGGGACTAATTTCTTCAAATAATGAATTTGGTCAAGTGTTGGATCCGAAAATTATTTCTGCTAAAGGCTTAAAACCAAGTTTCCAAGATGAAATGAGCTTGGGTCTCGAGGCTGCCTACTCGCCTACATTAAACTACGGCGTAAAAGGTACTTATCGTACTCTGAAATCAACTATTGATGATTTGTGTGATCGCCGACCATTCGCAGCTTGGGCAGCACGCAATAATGTCTCCGTGTCAGATTATGTTGATGGTTGTCAATTGTTTAATCCTGGTGAGTCAAATACCTTCTTAGTTGATTTTGGTAATGGCAATCCAGAAACAGCGGGCAAGACTTATAAGAATGTTGTCTTAAGTGCTGAAGATTTAGGCTTTCCCAAAGCAAAACGTTCTTATACGGCCTTAGACTTTTTCCTTGAGCATCCATTTACTAATGGATGGTATGGTAAGGTGAATTACACTTGGTCTCGCAACAAAGGTAATACGGAAGGCCAAACTCGCTCTGATGGCGATGGTGCGCAGCGCGATATTGCAATGACCGCTACTTGGGATTACAAAGAGCAAACAATAGGCGCTGATGGTTTGTTGCCAAATGATCGTACCCACCAAATTAAGGCATTTGGGGTTTATGAGATTAATAGCGAGTTCAGTATTGGCGGCAATGTGTTGATCAGTTCCGGTCGCCCTATTTCTTGCTTTGGTAATCACAATCTAGGCACAGCACCGAATTATCGCAACGCTAATCACTTCTGTTTCGGTACGAACAAGAACAACAATGTTCTGGTTCCTCGCGGCAGTTTGGGGCGTATGCCATGGGAAAATAAATTTGATTTAAATTTTGCCTACAAGCCAAGTTTTTTACCAGGGTTCCTGATTAAATTGGACGTCTTTAATGTGTTCAACAGTCAACAAGTGATTAAACGCAATGAAGTTTATAACGACAGAGCAGCTAATCAGAGTATTTATTACGGAAGCGTCAATTCGTATGCGACTGGAAGAGCTGGTAGAATCACTGCGCAGTATAGTAAGAAATTCTAATTTATAAAATAAGATTTCTTCATGAATCGTAAAGAGGGCTCGTTGTGAAACGAGCTCTCTTTTTTTACATGATTGTCAGAGACACGACCGTGACCTGAGATTGAATGGACGGAAAAAATTGGGACTTTGACAGTCATGCCATTCAGCCGTGTGCCGAAGCGCAAAGAACAACAATGACCTTAATTGCAGAAGAACAGATTGACGCTGAGAAAAAAATGAAGCTTTTTTTGTTCAGTAAATAGTTCAACTCCTCTGTGCATCTGCTTGAGCTTGGGATTTATAAAAGACTAACCTAGCGAAAAAATTCTCAATACCCAGCACCATCAACACTATCCAACGCAGCGTCTTGCTCAAATACCCGCATGTCGGTGCTGCCCATGACGCGGCTAGTCAACGTCCCAGCAGCAATCGATCCGCTGACATTCAAGGCGGTACGGCCCATGTCGATTAAGGGTTCGATGGAAATGAGCAGACCAGCCAATGCGACTGGTAGATCCAATGACGACAATACGATCAACGCGGCGAAGGTCGCGCCGCCACCGACGCCTGCGACGCCGATAGAGCCTATCGCGATAATGCCGATCAGCGAGGCGATGAAAGAAAACGAAAGCGGATCGATGCCTACCGTCGGCGCAATCATAAATGCCAGCATGGCGGGATAAATGCCAGCGCAACCGTTTTGCCCCATGGTGGAACCAAATGAGGCGGCAAAGTTGGCGATGCCTTCTGGCGTGCCCAAACGCTGATGTTGGATTTGCACGCTCATGGGTATCGCGCCGGCGCTGGTGCGTGAGGTGAATGCGAATGCGAGCACGGGAAATATTTTCTGAATATAACGGACAGGGTTGAGTCCGCAGGCGGCGACGATGGCGAGGTGGACGCCAAACATGATGATGATCGCGCTATACGAGGCCAGCACAAAGTTAATCAAATTCAGAATGTCGACTTTATTGGATTTTGCGACGATTTGCGTCATGAGTGCGAAGACGCCGAACGGTGTCAGCCGCAAGATTAAAGTGACCAAACGCATCACAATGGTTTGCGCGACCTCGACGAAATGGGCAAAAGACTTAAAGACTTCAGCCTTTTTTTCGGCGATGCCTGTGGCAGCGATGCCAACGAAAATGGCGAAGATCACGACCGCGATGGTGGAGGTTTTACGTGCCCCTGTCATGTCTAAAAATGGATTTTCTGGGATGAAGCTGAGTAGCATGTTTGGCAGGGTAATCGCCTTGGCGCTGGCGAGTGTACCTTCCATGTACTGACCACGCGCAAACTCGGCGGAGGAATAATTTAATCCTATCGTGGTTAAGCCAAATAATTTGGCCATGAGTAAGCCAACTAGTGCTGCAATGATGGTCGTAGCGATCAGCGTGCCTATGGTTAAACCGCTGATTTTTCCTAAAGAGCTGACATCTTTTAGTTTTAAGATCGCGCTGATAATAGACACTAGGATCAGAGGGATCACGATCATTTGTAATAATTTAACGTAGCCCGTACCTATGATATCGAGGTAGCTATTGGTGCTAGCGATGATGGGCGAACTGACTCCATAGAAAACCTGAAAAGCTGCACCTAATAAAACACCCAAGCCCAAACCCACAAAGACGCGTTTTGTGAAAGAAAAATGTTTATTCTGTAGCCAGTAAAGGAGACCGCAAATCCCAACGGCGATGCCGAGATTGAGGATCAAAAGTAGGTTTGAATTGCTCATTATTTGATTATTGTAATAGTAGCGGAACGGGCATTCTAGCTGATATCTTTGCAAAGATAATGGGCTGAATTATTGTTTGCTAATTTGTTTTTATTATAAAGCGCTAATTGTGTCGTTTCGTTGTACTTACTTTGTACTCATTTG
>CAYXJI010000272.1:0-5603 GCA_964465175.1 uncultured Burkholderiaceae bacterium
CGCAAAACAGCCCCAGCGTCGTTGTAGCCGACTCGCCGTGCTCAAGCACTGTCTTGGTCGGCACGCCCCCGCCTAAATCCTTCGGAGGCTGGCCTAGCTGGGACAATTTTGCGTAAGTCCTAACGATGTTTTCTTAGGCGCAATTCGGCTGAAATGATCACATTAGAATGAGTTGTTGTGCGCTTGTGCTTATGTTTGCTGCTTCACTTTTAAGGAAATGCGGTTTATGTCGAATACCTCGCTAGCTTCTTCAAAATCAGCCCCTTGGAAAATTCTCTTGGTGGATGATGAGCCTGATATCCATGATGTGACCAAACTCACTTTACACCGCTTTGAATTGGATGGCAGGCGCTTGCAGTTTTTTGATGCCTATAGCGGTCCAGAAGCAAAGGAAATTTTGAGCCGTGAACCGGATATCGCCTTGGTGTTTTTGGATGTCGTGATGGAGTCGGAAAACAGTGGGCTAGAAGTCGCGCGTTGGATGCGTCGCGATCTCAAAAATCAATTTACCCGCATCGTTTTACGCACTGGGCAGCCTGGCCAGGCACCAGAAGAAAGCGTTATCGTTGATTACGATATCAATGACTACAAAGAAAAAACAGAGCTCGATAGGACGAAATTATTCACCACCACCTTCGCCGCTTTGCGCGCCTATCGCGATATTTATACGGTAGAAGAAGCGCGGCGCTTTCAGGTGACCTATCGTGAAGGCTTAGAGCGCGTGATTGAAGCTTCAGCCCATATTTATCAGCAAAGAAATATGCATGATTTTGCCAACGGCTTGTTGCAGCAAGTCGTGGCTTTATTGCGCTTAGAAAAAAGTATGCTTCTGCGCTTGCGAGGTGCTAGTGGTGTTTCTGGTGAAAAATCCTATGAAGTGCTGGCAAAGATTGGTAACTTTGACGATGATGATCAGTTGTTTAATCAAGAATTACTCGATCATCTGCAGCAGGTCACGGTGAATCGCATTTCTCATTTGTTTGGCGATACTTATGTCGGCTATTTTCCGAATGAGAGTGGCAAGGCTTCCTTGTTGGTGCTCAAGGGCGTCGAAAGTGTGAGCGAAATCGATGCTAAATTACTCGAAGTTTTTTCTTCCGGTGTTGCCATCGCCTTCGATAATATTTTGCTCAACCAAGAAATTAGCGACACGCAAGGCGAATTAATTATGCGTCTCGGTGATGTGGTCGAATCGCGCTCAACAGAGGCAGGCAATCATGTGCGTCGTATGTCAGAAGTCTGCTATGTAATCGCAGTTGCGTCTGGCATGGATATCGATGAAGCGGCGATTTTAAAACAAGCTGCGCCTATGCATGATATTGGTAAAATCGCGACACCGGATTCCGTCTTGTTAAAGCCAGGAAAATTAGATCTAGGCGAATGGAATATTATGAAAATGCATCCCGAAGTCGGCATGTCGATTTTGGATGGTTCGCATCGCCCCATCTTACGTGCCGCTTCCATTATCGCGCACCAACACCACGAAAAATTTGATGGCACCGGCTATCCGCAAGGCTTAGTGGGTCAAGAAATTCACATTTATGCACGCATTGTGGCGGTGGCCGACGTATTTGATGCGCTCATGCATGCTCGTGTCTACAAAGCAGCTTGGCCCGTTGAGCAGGTAGTCAGTCATTTAAAGAACGTCAGTGGCAGTCATTTAGATCCACAATATGTAGAGATTCTCATACAAAACGTGGAAAAGGCGGTAGAAATTAATCTGCGTTATCCCGATTAAAGTCAGCGCCTTAGCTTGATTTTATCAGGGGCTTCGCTTGTAGCGGAAAACGCAATTGATAGCACAGGCCTTGCCCTGGAGCTGACTGCGCTTTGATACTGCCACCAAGTAGACTCGTCACCAAATTGTACACAATATGGGTGCCTAATCCGCTACCGCCTTGACCGCGCTTGGTCGTGTAAAACGGATCAAATAATTTTCCTAGCGCCTCTTTATCTAAGCCATGTCCATCATCTTGGTATTGAAACTTGAGTTCATCTTGGTCGACTTCAAATCGCATCTCGATCGTTCCTTGCGCTAGGTTTTCAAAACCATGGGTTAAAGAATTCATGACAAAGTTCGTCAAAATTTGTGAGATTGCACCGGGATAGCTGTCTATCGTTAGGCGCTCAGGGCAATCAATCTTGATCTCAATATGGCGTCCCTTCAGTTTTGGCTGTAGCGATATTAAGATTTCGTTTAAGTAGGGCAGTAGTTGGAATTGGCGTTTGTCATTCGAAGTCTGATCCACGGCAACTTGTTTAAAGCTACGAACGAGCGCCGCAGCACGTTTGGTATTGGTACTCAAAATGCGCAAGCTTTGATCCAAAATCTCTAAAAATTGATCGCGCTCATTGTC
The DNA here is from genome assembly GCA_964465175.1 of uncultured Burkholderiaceae bacterium. Classification (GTDB taxonomy): domain Bacteria; phylum Pseudomonadota; class Gammaproteobacteria; order Burkholderiales; family Burkholderiaceae_D; genus Undibacterium. Next base: position 2,358 of record CAYXJI010000272.1, read on the forward strand.
GGCAAAATGCCCAGCCTCAATATCTTTACGCGTTAAGCGTAACTCTTCAATCAGATGGCTAGTGGCCGTGACGCAGATGCCTAACGGCGTATTAATCTCGTGCGCCACCCCCGCGACCAAGCTACCTAGCGAGGCTAATTTTTCTTGCCGCACCAATTCTGTTTGTGCTTCTTGCAATGCAAGCAGCGCTGTATTCAGAGCATCGTTTTGCTGTTCTAGATTATCTTTGGTTTGACGTAACTCGCGGTCTGCATTCATGCGCGCAATTGCAACGGCGATGTGGTTGGCGACAAAGGCGAGTAACTCTAGGTCATTCTGCACGTAGATATTGTGATCGTCATAGCTTTGCACAATAATTACGCCATAAATTTTGTCCTTAATTAAGATCGGGACACCTAGCCAACTCTCTATATCACTCCCACCTAATATCTGACGAATTTCACCATCGTGTATTAATTGGCGCAAACGTGCTTTGTCGATCAATTGCGCTTTGCCAGTTCGAATCACAAATGAAGTCATGCCGACGCCGAGCGGAAAGTGGGTGTGACTCGGCAGTGTGTCTTTTTCATCCACAAAATATTGAATGCTGATTTCCTCGACTTCGGGGTGATACAGCGCGACCAAGAAATTTTTTGCGACGATTAAATTTTCGACGATAAGGTGCAATTTTTTATACAGTTGTTCTGTATCCTCGCCCGAAAAAGACAGCTCGGCAATCGCGTACAGTGCACCCTGAATTTTTTCGGAACGGCGCCGTTCTGTGATCTCATGCGCCAATAAAGCCGTGCGTTCTTGAACCGCGCGTTCTAAGCGATCGACGCTTTGAAAAACTTCTAAGGCGCTTGAAATGTGACTCGCGATTAATTCAAATAGCGCTTGATCTTCGGTGCTGTACAGATAGCGGTGGTCATAACTTTGTATCACCATCGCACCGAGTATGCGCTTGTGATGGTCAATCAAAGGATATCCCATCCAATGTTCAGAAGGGGCGCCAGTGATGCCGATTTGCACTTCTTCTCTTAGCTTGGCCATTTGTGCTGCGGTGGCGACTAAATGCTGGCGATTAGAGATTACCCATTTGGTAAGCGAGTAGCCCGGTGCTTCTAGCTTGAAGCGGATTTGCGGATCAGGCGGCGAATCAACCTCATCTAAAAAATAAGCGAATTGTATCGATTCATCGTCCGCGTTGTAGAGCGCGATATAGAAATTTTTGGCGTACATAATGCGACTCAAAGCCATATGAATCGCATGCAAAAATTCTCTTATATCCGTAGTGTTTGATGAGATTTTGGCGATTTCCAGCACCATGGATTGCACTGCTTCTAGACGTTGTAAGCGACTTTCCATTGTCTGTCCTTTTTAGTTTATATGTACTGCAAGCTTAGACTAAATTGTGCTTGAAAGAAATTAAGCTGTGGGTTTTTTTCGTGAGATGGAGGACATTAGCGCGATCTCCATTAAAGTTGCGCTGCATTGAGGATTTATTCAAATAGTCATATACAACTGATAGAATTTGCCATCGTATTTTGTCTATTTTTAAATTATCAAGGAAATCCGCATGAGCGCACCTGAAGAGCGAGGCACGCAGGCTGAAGCACCGGTAAGTGAGTTCAAAAGTAAAAGTGGGCTTAAACGCATACTCTCCGCTTTCTTCTATTCTATCGACGGCTTAAAGGCGGCTTGGCGTCAGGAGCATGCATTTCGTCAAGAGCTCCTGTTAGTCGTGGTCGGTAGCGTGATTGCACTGAGTCTGCCAGTGTCATCCTTTGAAAAATTGATGATGATCGCCGTATTAGTGCTGATGTTGATAGTCGAGTTATTAAATTCTGCGATAGAGGCAGTGGTTGATCGGGTGTCTTTGGAGCGTCACGTCTTGTCCAAAAACGCCAAAGATTTTGGAAGTGCCGCTGTGCTGCTTAGTTTTTTGCTGGCACTGGCAACTTGGACCGTGGTGCTGTTGGATCGCTTTTATTACTAGTTATTTTCTCAGCTGGTACACCAATTTCACTAGCACTTCGTTATCCTTGTACTTTACACCCACCTTGAGAAAATCATGGCCTTACACAAAATTTACCTGAGAAGCCTAGTGCTGATCGCCTTCTTGTGCAGTTTGTCAAATCTCGCATTGGCACAACGCGATGATGGCCAATATCAAATTTTACAAGCGCGTTACGGAACCGCCGAACGCAATGTGGATGTGACGGATTCCTTAAAGGAATTGGCGCGGCGGGATCTCAATTTTAGAATGGGAAATGCGAGTTTTGGTGTCGATCCACATCCGAATCGGGTTAAGACTTTGCGCATCTACGCACGTGGCGATGGTGGTGAGACCCGCACATTTGAGTATCGCGAAGGCAGTCTAGTCGACGGAGCCTTATTTAAGGCATGGGGAAGCGCCAATTGGGGACGTGCTGGCGATTACCATGGCGCTTGGGATCATCGCGATGACAACGCCAGCCAAAGAAGAGATCGTGATGATCGCGACGACGGTGAGTATCAAATTTTATCGGCTTTATACGGCACTTACGAACGCAATGTCGATGTCACGGATAGATTAAAAGAATTAGCACGTCGTGATAGAACTTTCCGTATGGGCAATCGTAGTTTTGGTGTCGATCCACATCCGAACCGGATAAAAACCTTGCGTATTTATGCGCGTGGTCCCCGTGGAGAGACACGGACTTTTGAATATAGTGAAGGCAGCATGGTCGACGGCGCCTTGTTTAAGAGTTGGGGGCGCGGTAATTGGGGGCAACGTGGCGAATACCAAGGTGGCTGGGGAAGTGGCGATGAACGTGGTCGTGATGGACGCAACGAAGGACGTAACAACGACCGTAACGACAATCGCAACGACGGCCGCAATGGCAATCAGTTGAATATCATCAGTGCCTATTACGGCATCGAGGGGCGCAAAATTGACGTATCGCGTCAACTGCGCTCGTCGATAAACAAGGGACGATTAGAGCTGCGTGTTGAAAATAATAGCTTAGGTGGCGATCCTGCGCCTGATGTGCGTAAATTTCTTTGGGTGACCTACAGCATCAATGGTGGAAGAACACAATCAGTGCGCGTTGAAGAGCAGGGCTGGTTGAATCTTCGTTAAAAATGGAAAATCCGGATTGAATTCAGGGTAAATGGGGAGCCTCAAAAATGACGATAAAGTCGGGCTCCGTTCTAGGGACTGTTAACCTTTAAATCGGGAGTGCGAATGCGGAAAAACGGGCACAGGGCTAGGCGTCAAGGCGC
>CAYXJI010000273.1:0-5596 GCA_964465175.1 uncultured Burkholderiaceae bacterium
AACGCCTGAACAACAGAAGCAATTGATCAACGAATTTCGCACTTTGTTAATCCATACTTATTCTGGTGCCATTACACAAATTCGTGATCAAAAAGTTGAGTTCAAACCCTTCCGCGCCGCGCCAGACGATACCGAAGTCGAAGTCAAAAGCATGGTCATCCAAACTCGTGGTGAGCCTTTGCAATTGAGCTACCGTCTTGAAAAGACCGCAAATGGCTGGAAGATTTTTGATATCAATGTACTCGGTGCTTGGTTGGTCGAAACCTATAAAGGTAGTTTCACCGCAGAAGTGAACAAAAACGGTGTGGATGGCTTGATCAAAACTTTGATCGAGAAAAATAAAAAGCTGGCCGCTGCGCCGGTGAAGAAATAATTATTTAGTCATTTATTATTCGAGTGTCGGAGTCCAGCATGGTCTTGCAAGATCAAGAATTAAGTTTACGCAACGCAGTGTCCGTGTCAGAAGCGGGATTGCAAGCGATTCATGCTGGCTCTGATCAAATCGATATGACGCCGCTGCAAACGGTGGATTCGTCGGCCGTCGCTGTTATGTTGGCTTGGCAGCGTCAAGCCCAATCACTGAATCGCCATTTGCAATTTATCGGTGTTCCTGCAAGTTTGTTGAGTTTGATTTCACTTTACGGTTTGACCGAATTCTTCCACCTCGTTGCCGCCCAGTCTACCGAGCGACATTGATCCTCTTCCGTCACAATTTGTCTATACAAGCGCTGCAATAAAGCGCGCCCCGTAATCAGGCAAAATCCCCTATAATCGCAGGTTTTCACGGCAATTGTCGCGATCTCTTTCGGTATTTGTTGATCTTTTAATCCTAGTTCACACTCAATGCGCTAAAGCGCGAATGCCACATGGCTGCCATACAAATTAGCAATGTACAAAAGTCCTATCAGTCCGCTGGCAAACCGCTACAGGCTTTAGGCGGTGTCTCGCTTGCGATTGAAGAGGGCGAATTTTTTGGCCTGCTCGGTCCGAATGGCGCTGGTAAAACGACTTTAATTTCCATCATCGCGGGTTTGAATCGTGCTGATGCTGGACAGGTGCTAGTGCAAGGACATGACGTGGTGCGCGATTACCGCGCGGCTCGCAGCAAGCTGGGCGTGGTGCCACAAGAATTGGTGTTTGATCCTTTCTTTACGGTGCGTGAAACTCTGCGTTTGCAATCCGGCTATTTTGGCATCAAGAACAATGAGGCGTGGATAGACGAGGTGATGGAAAACCTTGATTTGACCAATAAAGCTGATGCGAATATGCGAGCTTTATCTGGTGGCATGAAGCGCCGCGTTTTAGTTGCGCAAGCTTTGGTGCACAAACCACCCGTCATTATCTTGGATGAGCCAACTGCTGGCGTGGATGTGGAATTGCGCCAGACTTTATGGAAATTCATTGCGCGTCTTAATCGCGAAGGTCACACCATCGTGTTGACCACGCACTACTTAGAAGAAGCGCAGGCATTGTGTAATCGTGTCGCGATGCTCAAGGCAGGCAAAGTCGTGGCGCTCGATACTATGTCGGCCCTGATTAAACGCATCTCCGGCTCGCAAATGAAAGTGCAACTCGCGCAAGGCTCGTTGCCATCCTCCTTGCATCCATTGATTATCTCTGCTGACACGCAAGCAGAAGCCAACAGTTTTGCTTTACGCATCACGAATTACGCGGAAGTTGAGCCAATATTAGCGACGCTACGCACGGCGGGCTGTGTGATCGAAGACCTACATTTGCAACAAGCCGATTTGGAAGATGTGTTCTTACAAATCATGAGTGGAGGAAATCCGCAATGATAGGTTTTCGCACCTTATTGTATAAGGAAGTTTTACGCTTCTGGAAAGTCGCGACGCAGACGATTACCGCACCAATCATGACGGCGATGATGTATTTGCTGATATTTGGGCAGGCGCTCGAAGGCCACGTCAAAGTGCATGGCGTGACGTATATGGCGTTTTTGATTCCTGGCTTGGTGATGATGAGCGTTTTGCAAAATGCATTTGCGAATGCGTCTTCGTCTTTGATTCAATCCAAAATCACCGGCAATTTGGTGTTCATCATGTTGCCGCCTTTGTCGCATTGGGAAATGTTTTTTGCCTATGTCTTGGCTGCGGTAGTACGTGGGCTGGCAGTGGGCTTGGGCGTGTTTGTAGTGACTGCTTGGTTTGCGCATTTGAGTTTTAGTGCGCCGCTTTGGATTGCTTTGTTCGCCATCATGAGCGCTTTTGTACTTGGTACTATGGGTTTGATTGTCGGTATTTGGGCGGAAAAATTTGATCAATTGGCAGGTTTTCAAAACTTCGTGATTGTGCCTGCGACCTTTTTGTCGGGCGTGTTTTATTCGATTAATTCACTGCCACCGATTTGGCAAACGATTTCGCATTTCAATCCCTTCTTTTCCCTGATTGATGGTTTTCGTTCTGGCGTTAGTGGACAGTCAGATGTCGATCCTTGGCGTAGTTTGGTAATTGTCAGTATCTTCCTGATTGCCTTGACTGCGGTGGCGATGCAGATGCTGCGTAGTGGCTATAAGTTACGCCACTGAGTACGCCACTGAATACCTCACTGAACTGATCCGAATTCAATTTTGATTCATCTTAAAAAGTATTTTAGAAATTATTTTAGAAAGAGCGACCGTGTTTCCAACTCCAGAACAAATTAAAACCTATATCGCCAGTGGCTTGGAATGTACCCATCTCGAAGTTGAAGGTGACGGTCAGCATTTCACCGCGGTGATTGTGTCTCCGGCCTTTGCCGGCAAACGTTTGATTCAACGTCATCAATTGGTGTACGCCGCTTTGGGCGACCGCATGCGTGAAGAAATTCATGCTTTGTCGATGAAAACTTTAACTCCGGAAGAATTTCAATAAGCATGGATAAGTTATTAATTACAGGCGGTAATCGCCTCAATGGTGATGTCATCATTTCTGGCGCTAAGAACGCCGCCTTACCGATTTTGTGCGCTGGCTTATTGAGTGCAGGTGATGTCGTTTTGCACAATGTGCCGCATCTGCAAGACGTCGCGACCATGCTCAAATTGCTCAAGCAAATGGGCTTGCAAGTCACCGAAGAAAATGGTGTCGTGACTTTGAATGGTGCAGCGATTGATAAACTCGAAGCGCCTTACGATTTGGTCAAAACCATGCGCGCCTCGATCTTGGTGCTTGGTCCTTTGCTGGCACGTTTTGGCGAAGCCAAAGTGTCTTTGCCTGGTGGTTGCGCAATTGGTTCTCGACCCGTCGATCAGCACATCAAAGGCTTGCAAGCTATGGGTGCTGAGATCACGATAGAAGCTGGTTATATTCACGCTAAAGCCAAGCGTTTGCGCGGTGCGCGTATCGTGACCGATATGATTACGGTGACAGGTACCGAAAATCTTTTGATGGCTGCGACGCTGGCCGATGGCGAAACCGTCTTAGAAAACGCAGCACGTGAGCCCGAAGTCACCGACCTCGCGAATTTGTTGGTCGCGATGGGTGCGAAGATTGCAGGTATTGGTACGGATCGTTTGGTCATCCAAGGCGTCGATGCTTTGCATGGCGCGACTCATACCGTGATTGCGGATCGAATTGAAACAGCGACATTTTTATGCGCGGTGGCAGCGACAGGTGGCGATCTGACCGTTAAAAATACTCGCAGCGATATTTTGGATGTCGCTTTGGATAAATTACGCGAAGCAGGCGTAATTATCACGACAGGTCCTGATTGGATCCGTGCGCAAATGAGCGGTCGCCCCAAAGCAGTGGGTTTCCGTACTACCGAATATCCAGGATTTCCCACCGATATGCAGGCGCAATTTATGGCCTTAGCTTGTCTCGCCAATGGCACCGCGCGTGTCACCGAAACGATATTTGAAAATCGTTTTATGCACGTACAAGAAATGAATCGTCTCGGCGCACATATAGAAATCGACGGTCACACCGCGATTGTCAATGGGGTAGAAAAACTAATAGGCGCACCAGTGATGGCGACTGATTTACGCGCTTCTGCGTCGCTGGTGATCGCGGGCTTAGCAGCGCAAGGTGAAACGCTGATCGACAGGATTTATCACCTGGATCGCGGCTACGACAGAATGGAAGTGAAGTTGTCTGCGGTGGGTGCGCAAATCCAGCGTGTCAAATGATGTAGCGTAAAAAAATAAATAAGCAAACGAGTGAAATAATCGATATGAGTTCTCAGCAACTAACTTTGGCTTTATCCAAAGGACGTATTTTTGAAGAAACCTTGCCTCTGTTGGAGGCGGCCGGTATTCATGTCTCCGAAGACCCTGAAAAATCGCGCAAATTGATTTTGGCGACAAACGATCCCGATGTGCGCGTCATCATCGTGCGCGCTTCCGATGTGCCGACCTACGTGCAATATGGCGCGGCGGATTTTGGGGTGGCGGGTAAAGACGTTTTGTTTGAGCATGGTGGTGAAGGTTTGTATCAACCGATTGATCTCGGCATCGCCAAATGTCGTATGTCGGTCGCGGTGTCGGTTGGTTTTGATTACGCGAATGCAGTACGCCAAGGCGCACGCTTGCGTGTTGCGACCAAATACACTGAAACGGCGCGTCAGCATTTTGCCAGTAAGGGTGTGCATATCGATTTGATCAAGCTATACGGCTCGATGGAACTCGCACCTTTGGTTGGCTTGTCTGACGTCATCGTCGACTTGGTAAGTACGGGAAATACCTTACGTGCCAATCACTTGGTCGAGGTCGAAGAGATCATGGAAATTTCTTCCCGTCTCGTGGTGAATCAAGCTGCCTTAAAACTCAAACGCGAGCGACTGCAACCGATTTTGCAAGCCTTCGAACGCGCGTCGGAGGGCAAGTAATGATTCCCACTTTGTCGTTCGCAACTGCGCTGACACGCTTAGATTCGACGCAAGTTGGTTTCGCCCAAACGCTCAGACAATTATTGGCTTTTGAAGCCAGCGAAGACGCCGCCATTGATCACAGTGTGATGCAGATATTGCAGGCCGTCAAAAACCGTGGCGATGCTGCGGTGCTTGAATTCACGCAGCGTTTTGATCGCTTAGCTAGCGTCACCGATATGCAAACCTTGGAAATTTCTCAAGCCGATTTACAAGCAGCGTTAGCGTCATTGTCACCAGCACGTCGCAACGCTTTAGAAGCTGCAGCACAACGTGTGCGCGCCTACCATGAAGTGCAAAAACGGGAGTGTGGCTCGGCCGGATTTTCGTACACGGAAGCGGATGGTACGGTGTTGGGACAAAAGGTCACGCCCTTAGATCGCGTGGGTATTTATGTTCCTGGCGGCAAAGCGGCTTACCCTTCTTCTGTTTTGATGAATGCGATTCCTGCCAAGGTCGCAGGTGTGCGAGAAATCATCATGGTCGTGCCGACCCCCGATGGCGTGCGTAATCCTTTGGTATTAGCCGCCGCCGCAATCGCTGGCGTAGATCGTGTCTTCACGATAGGTGGCGCGCAAGCGGTGGCAGCTTTAGCTTACGGCACGGCCAGTATTGCGCAAGTCGATAAAATCGTCGGTCCCGGCAATGCCTATGTGGCGAACGCCAAACGGCGCGTATTTGGCACCGTCGGCATAGACATGATTGCGGGTCCATCCGAAATTTTAGTCATCTGTGA
>CAYXJI010000274.1:0-5596 GCA_964465175.1 uncultured Burkholderiaceae bacterium
TATCAGCATCTATGATGCGGACTTCGTAGCGATCCCAGGTGTAGATCCTAATCCTAAAGGTCACGGCTTAACTTATATCGATCATTTGACGCACAATGTGCATCGTGGTCGTATGGCAGAATGGTCGGATTTCTACGAAACTTTGTTTAATTTCCGTGAGATTCGTTACTTCGATATCGCCGGTAAATTAACAGTTTTGAAATCGAAAGCCATGACGTCTCCTTGCGGCAAGATTCGTATTCCTATTAACGAATCTTCTGATGATAAATCGCAAATCTCAGAATACCTCGATCTGTATCACGGCGAAGGCGTACAGCATATTGCGATGGGCACGGACAATGTGTATCAAACCATCCGTGATATGAAAGCGGCCGGCGTTTCGTTCCAAGACACCATAGACACCTATTATGATTTGGTTGATCGTCGTTTGCCAGGTCATGGCGAAAACGTCGAAGAGTTGCGTAAATTGCGCATCTTGATGGATGGTAAGAGCACCGAGACTTCACGTGAATTGTTATTGCAAATTTTCACCACCACCGTGATCGGTCCTATCTTCTTTGAAGTCATTCAACGCAAGGGGGATCAAGGCTTTGGTGAAGGTAATTTCCGCGCCTTGTTTGAATCCATAGAATTGGATCAAATCCGTCGCGGTGTGTTGAAAGACGACACAACGACAACAGTATAATTGCGACGACGATAAAAATAAAAAAGCTAACCACAAGTTAGCTTTTTTTTGGAGATAAAAATGGATACCTCAGTTTCGAATGAAGATTTTTTGGCGACAGTCGCCGAGAAGTCAAACGGTGCAGCACTGCGCGGTGATTATGAACACATGGATGCGCATTATGTGGTGCAACAAGATTGGGCAGCTTATACCGAAGCTGAACATGAACTCTGGCGCAAATTATATCAACGTCAAATGGCGCTCTTGCCAGGACGTGCCTGCGATGAATTTATCGAAGCGCTGGCTAAGATGGATATCAGTGGTGGTATTCCTGTGTTTGAAAAAACCTCGCAAGCATTATTTGCCGCTACCGGTTGGACTATCGTTGCAGTGCCCGGTTTGATTCCAGAATTGACCTTCTTCGATCATTTGGCGAACCGCCGTTTTCCCGTGACCGTTTGGTTGCGTAAACCCGAAGAATTTAACTACATCGTTGAGCCAGATGTGTTTCATGATTTCTTTGGTCACGTGCCCTTGTTGTTTAATCCCGTGTTTGCCGACTATATGCAACGCTACGGCCAAGGCGGCTTAAAAGCGATGCGCCTCGGCGGCTTGGATGAATTGGCGCGCTTGTATTGGTACACGGTGGAGTTTGGTTTGATCAATACGCCAAAAGGCATACGCATCTACGGCGCGGGTATTTTGTCTTCGGGCGGTGAGGTCGAGTATTGCCTGACACCTGGCACGAAGTCGCGCCATATTCGTTTAGACATAGAACGTTGTTTACGGACTTTGTATAAAATCGATTCGTATCAAGAAACCTATTTTGTGATTGATAGTTATCAGCAATTATTCGATGGCACGGCACCTGATTTCACACCTATCTACGAGAAATTGAAAGCACTAGAAGTGTTACCTGCCAATACGTTGCTGGCGGATGAAATTGAGTTATTGCCGGCGCAATAAAACCTTGCTTGCTTGGAGAAAGTTTGACGAATCGTTCAAGGTGGACGATTCGTTTTTTATTTGGAGAAGAAATAATGATGTTTAGACGAGCTATAAAACAGCTGCTGCTTTTTAGTGTGCTGTCGGTTTCCTGCTTCAGCGTATCGGCACAAGAAATTAAGATAGGCATGAAAACGCCAGTGGATATTATCAATGCACCGACAGCTCAAAAAAATGCCAGCGTCCTCGATCACATTTACGATCCTTTGACATGCATAGGTAGTGCGGGCGAAATTATGCCGTGTTTGGCCGAGTCATGGAAGATGATCGATCCGCTGACTTGGGATATTAAATTACGTAAAGGCGTGAAGTTTCATAACGGCCAGGACTTTACCGCAGAAGATGCGATTTGGTCACTCAATCGTGTCACGGGCGGCTATGAAGAGGGTAACGGCATCAAGGCCAAGAAGGATACTCAGGTTGGTAACTTTGTGGTGGATAAACACACGATACGTTTGCGATTAGAAGAGCCTACGCCTAATTTGCTAAGTCAATTGAGTTTCATCCCTATGAAATCGAAGCAACTAGAGATGCGCGGCGCTGCTGAGGTTGTCGGAACTGGGCCATTTCGCTTTGTTAAGCTGGTCAAAAACGATACGGTTTTACTTGAACGTAATGAACAATATTGGCGCGTTAATCCCAGCGAATGGAAGAAGGTAAGTTTAATTTATATTCCCGATTTGCAAGCGCGTTTGAAAGCTTTGCAGAGTGGTCAATTGCAAGCGATCGAAGATGTCTCCACGCAAGACGTCGAGAAGTTGCGTAGCGACCCGAATTTCAGTGTGATCTCCAAAGCCAGTGGACGTTTTATCTTTTTGGTGCTGGATGTGGATCGTAGTCGTTCGCCGTTTGTGCTGGGTAAAAATGACGTGGTTTTAGAAAATAATCCACTCAAGGACGCGAAAGTGCGTCGAGCGATTTTTCTGGCGATCAATCGTGCTTCGATTCGTGATCAAATTATGAAAGGCTTATCTGAACCTACGCATAATTTTGTGAAAGTAGGCTCACCGGCATTTAATGAAAGCTATAAGAGCTTGCGTTACGATGTAAAAGAAGCCAAAAAACTGCTCAGCGAAGCGGGCTATAAAGATGGCTTTAAACTGACTTTGCACAGCGGAAATGGTATGTATTTGAACGATGCCAAAATCACGAGTGAGGTCGCGACGATGTTGGGTGAAATCGGGATTAGCGCCAAGGCCGAAGCCTTGCGTCCAGATGAATTCATACGACGTGGTGAGATGCGTCAATTCAGTGTAGGTCTGGTGGGATGGAATACTTTGGATGCCGATGCACTATCGCCCATCATGGGTTTTGCGACCTGCGATCTAGGGACGAGCACTTATAATTGGGCGCGTTATTGCAATCAAAAAGTGGATGGCTTAGTGAAAAAAGCCATGAAGGCTCGTTCAGAAAAAGAACACATGACTGCCTTGAAAGAAGCCTATGGCATGGTCATCGCGGATGCAGCTTATATCCCAATTCATCAACAAATGAATACCTGGGTTGTGCATAAAAATTTACGATTTTCGATTCGTAATGATGACCGCACCCATGCTTATGATTTTACGACACGCTAGTTTTGATATTACGATGTGGAAGGCACTCAATGTTGGGTGTCTTCAAACGCTTTCTTTGACTTTTTATAGACGCTAGCTTCTCCCGCGGGGCGAGTTTTAAAACGCCTGTGGGTCCAAAAATATTCTGCAGGCATTTTTAAAATTTCAGTCTCGATATATGCGTTCATATGACGCGTGGCGCTGACAATATCGCTGTGCGGATAATCCGACCAAGCCTGATCAAATTTCACGTCCCAACCATCGTAGCCTGGCCGTATACTGGCAATCACAGGAATTACTTTGGCGTGGGTCGCTGCGGCGATGCGTGGCAGTGCAGTTAAGGTCGCCGCTGGTACGCCAAAGAAGGGAATAAACTCGGCATCCTTCGCACCAAAGTCCATATCGGGTAACATGAAAAACGGTAGGTTTTCTTTCATCGCACGAATGATGGGTTTGACCCCTTCGGCGCGAGAGAATAATTTGACAGGTCGAAAGCGTGAGCGACCTTGGCGCAAGGCTTTATCGAAGTGCTTGTTTCTTTGCGTGGTGTAGATAGAACACAAAGAGGACTCCAACATCACAGCCACACCTGCCACATCTAAGCTTACAAAGTGTGGGCACATAAAGATGGTCGGGCTGCTGATCATTGTCGCCATCGGCATCGCATACTCAACGTGAATTAATTTGCGCAAACGGGTTTCCGATGACCACCACAAAATGCCACGTTCTAACACGCTGCGCACATAGACTTGAAAATGGCGGCGGGTGATTTGCTTTCTTTCTCGCTCGGACATGTGCGGGAAGCAAAGGTGCAAATTCGTGAGGCAAATATGGCGGCGGCGTCCCATGACTAAATACAAAAAACTCCCTATGCTTTCACCAAGGCGCGCCAAGATGGGTAGTGGCAACCAGTGCAGCAGCCACATAATCAATACCGCGACTCTCATGCTTTGTCCTGTGTTTGAACGTTCTCAGGGCCAGCAACGCCATCGGGTTTTTTGTAACGGTGATAGCTCCAAAAATATTGACTGGGGGCGTTCGCAATCAATTTTTCCATCGCTAAATTAATCGCCCGTGCTTGATGCGCGGCATCGCCTTCTAAGGACTCTTCAAAAGGAACAAAGCGCTGCACGAAACCACGTCCAAACGGCAAGCGCTCGGCGTAGGTCAAAATGATCGGTGCGCCCGTCATCGCCGCTAATTTGGCCGATAAAGTCATGGTGTAGGCGGGTAGACCAAAGAAATTGGCCCACACGCCTTCGCCTTCTTGTGGAACTTGATCTGGCAATAAACCGATGGCTTCGCCTTTTTTTAAGGCTTTGGCTAAGGCACGTACACCAGATAAATTAGCCGGCGCTAACAGCATGCCGCTCGATGCGCGTGCATCTTCCAGTAAGGGTTTCAAGGCATCTTTTTTGGGCTGTCGGTATAGCACCGTCATTTTGGTGCGCAAGGCGATGGATTTGCCGGATAACTCAAAGCAACCTAAATGCGGCGTTAAAAAGATCACGCCCTTTTTTGCATCAATCGCGGCTTGCGCGATTTCCCAGTTTTCTAAACGCACTTTGGCTGCCAAGCGCTCGGGCTTGCCTAACCAGACTAAGGGTAGCTCCATGATGTTTTTGCCGGCTTCGCGTAGCGCAACACCGAGTTGCGCTTCAAAGCCAGCTAGTGCCATATTGCTGCGCATACGTTTGCGATACTTGGGCGAGAAAGCGTAGACCAGATAGCCGAGTACGACGCCGATAAAGTGTAAAACGGGAAGCGGAAACACCGATAAAAATCGGAACAAACGAATTAGCATGGGTCCGGGGGAACTTAGTGATAATAGTGATTTACTAAAAATGAGGGATTCTGTCATATTGAACCACCTAAAAAATCTAAGGTGATTCGACACGAATCCTGTAAGAGGCGTAAAATAGCACAGATTGGCAACTGAATGAAATGATTCCAAGACATCGGAATGCAATTTGGATTGCCCCCGCCGAGTTAAATAGACAACTTGCGAAGCGGGTAATAAATTTCGCTAAAGCGTCGCAGGAACTCTTACCTACTGCGACTTAACGTCACATTTTTTAAAGGAGCCTGCGATGGCAAACGATTTTCTCTTCACCTCAGAATCCGTTTCTGAAGGCCACCCAGACAAAGTTGCAGATCAAATTTCTGACGCAATTTTGGATGCGATTTTTGAACAAGACCCACGTTCGCGCGTTGCAGCCGAAACACTAGTCAATACCGGTTTAGTTGTTTTGGCGGGTGAAATCACCACCAACGCGCATGTGGATTACATCCAAGTCGCACGGGACACCATCAAGCGCATCGGTTACGACAACACCGACTACGGTCTCGACTACAAAGGCTGTGCTGTTTT
>CAYXJI010000275.1:0-4370 GCA_964465175.1 uncultured Burkholderiaceae bacterium
GTTCCATGGATGTCCTCAGTCTAAAAAATGGTTGATGGCGCATTTTGTCGCAAAACCGTGCAGATGCGTGCAATAAAATTTAAGTAAAAGCGCCCTTGCGGTGCATTATAAAGTGCACGAAACTACAAAGTGCGTACAAAGTGCGCCAATTCAGTGCAGTGCTGGACAGATGAATTAGTAAATTAACATAAAAGAAAATGGTTTGTGTATTTTTATGCAAATTATTTTCCTTTAAAGACAAATCCAACAAATTGTGAACATCCTTTCGCTCGGCCATGATTTCTCCTTGTGGTACGCATCGAACACCCTACCACGATGAAATAGATGTCCTTGTTCATGCATTTTTTTTCGCATTGCAACAAAGCTGGCACGAGTTCTGCTAGTACCAAAGTAAAAGTGCTATTCATGCTTTAAGTTCATGCTTTAAGTCGAGTTTGTCAAAGCGTGCACAAATACAGCAAATCGAAGCAGATTCAAACAAAGCAATTTAAATCAAACTTCTACCAATGGGGATACATCATGAAAACGATTTTAATGTGCGCCGTAGCAAGCGGTCTTTTCGCTAGTGTTTTTGTCAGTGATGCAGTGATGGCGCAGGAAGCCAAAGCTGAACATGAAGTTAGTTTCAATATAGGTGGCGTCAGTGATTATCGCTATCGCGGCATCTCGCAATCGCGCTTGAAACCGGCTTTGCAAGGCGGTGCTGATTATGTGAACAATACCCATGGCTTGTATGCGGGTACTTGGCTGTCCACCATCAAATGGACCAAGGATGCTGGCGGTAGTGGTGAAGTCGAGATGGATTTGTACATGGGAAAACGCGGTGAAATCACACCGGATCTTAGTTACGATGTTGGCGTTTTGTCGTATGTCTATCCCAGCAATGGCTTAAAAAATGTCGCGGGTTTTGCCGATGCCAACACGACCGAGATTTATGGTCAAATTGGCAGTGGCCCGGTTTATCTTAAATACTCACATTCCCTGACCAATCTATTTGGTTTTGTGAACAGCAAAAATAGTGGCTATTTGGATCTGGGCGCGAATCTTGAGATGAGTCAGGGCTACATCTTAAATCTTCATTATGGTCATCAAACCGTGAAGAACAATACTACCTATTCGTACAACGATTGGAAAGTGGGCGTCACCAAGGAATGGGCTGGCGTGAATTTCAGCCTAGCTGTCATCGGTACCAGCGCTGACAAGAAGCTGTATTACACCCCTGCAGGCAAATTTACCGGCAAAACTAGTCTGATTCTGTCTGCAGTAAAGTCGTTTTAGTTTTCCACAATCGAGAGACTCACGCAAGGTTGTCCTAACAAGTCGGTAGCCCCGACTTGGTGGCGGTTTGCGTCTGTCCCAAAACCTAGAGATGTTTTTGTTCAATACATCATTGAGACCATCATGAAACTAATTACTGCCATTATTAAACCATTCAAGTTAGATGAAGTACGTGAAGCGCTTTCCGAAATCGGTGTGCAAGGAATTACGGTGACTGAAGTTAAAGGCTTTGGTCGTCAAAAAGGTCACACCGAGCTTTATCGCGGTGCAGAGTATGTCGTTGATTTCTTGCCCAAGACCAAAATTGAAGCGGCGGTCGAAGACAACATCGTCGAGCGTGCATTAGAGGCGATAGAAAATGCAGCGCGCACCGGCAAAATTGGTGACGGCAAAATTTTTGTGTATTCGCTGGAGCAAGTGGTGCGCATCCGTACCGGCGAGACAGGTAATGAAGCGCTTTAATCGATTTAGCTACACGCTACGATTCTCTTAAAGCATTGCGCAAGTTCTTCTCATCGACCCTATAGATTCAACGAGACCTAACATGAAAACATTGTTTAAAATTCTTGCGGCGAGCGCCTGTGCGTTTGCGATCGGACAAAGCGCCTTTGCGTATGCTGAGCCGCAAACGAGTCCTGCCTCGGTCGCCAGTGCACCAGTGACCACTGCTGCGCCTAGCATAGCGGCAGTTGAAACTGCTAGTACGCCAGCAATAAGTGCTGAGACTACATCAACATCCGTCACTACGGCGGCACCTGCTGCAGTGACTCCTACAGTGGCGTCAACATTGACGCCAGCGCCGACCCCAAATAAAGGTGATACCGCATGGATGTTAGTGGCGACATTATTAGTCACGATGATGGCCATTCCTGGCTTGGCTTTGTTCTATGGTGGCTTGGTACGCGCCAAAAACATGCTCTCTGTGCTGTTACAGGTGTTCATGATATTTTCTGTCATTATCGTCTTGTGGTGCGTCTATGGTTACTCGCTCGCATTTACTGAAGGCTCTAGTTTCATTGGCAAATTCGATCGTGTCTTATTGCAAGGCATTTGGGACCCAGTACAAGCGAGCTTCACTACGGCGGCTACTTTCAGCAAAGGTGTGGTGATTCCTGAGTTTGTTTTTGCCGCTTTCCAAGCAACGTTTGCAGCCATTACTTGTGCCTTGATTATCGGTGCATTTGCTGAGCGTGCCAAGTTTAAAGCAGTGCTGGCCTTTGTCGTGATCTGGTTCACTTTCAGCTATTTACCGATTGCCCACATGGTCTGGTTCTGGACTGGCCCTGATGCGATCAAAGATGCCGCAACATTGGCGACCGAAACTGCCAAGGCGGGCTTCTTGTTTCAAATGGGCGCGCTTGATTTTGCTGGTGGTACCGTCGTACATATCAATGCTGCCGTGGCTGGTTTGGTCGGCGCCTTCATGATAGGCAAACGGGTTGGTTACGGCAAAGAGGCGATGGCGCCCCACTCTCTTACCATGACGATGATCGGTGCTTCTTTATTGTGGGTCGGTTGGTTTGGATTTAACGCGGGTTCCGCCTATGAAGCCAACGACATCGCCGCATTGGCATTCATCAATACTTTGTTGGCTACGGCTGCAGCTACCGTATCTTGGGTTTTTGGTGAGTGGATGACTAAAGGTAAACCATCGATGTTGGGCGCTGCATCTGGTGCGGTGGCTGGTTTGGTCGCGATTACGCCAGCTTGTGGTTTCGTTGGACCTATGGGCGGATTGCTCATAGGTTTGGCCTCCGGCATTGTTTGTTTATGGGGTGTGAATGGTTTGAAACGCTTGCTGGGTGCTGATGATTCACTCGACGTATTTGGTGTGCATGGTGTGGGCGGGATTTTGGGCGCTTTGTTGACGGGTGTTTTTGCTTCGCCTTCTTTGGGTGGTCAAGGCATCTTCGACTACGTTACCAATAAAATGTCGGCTGATGTTTATAGTATTGCTGGCCAAGTCACAACCCAGGCAACTGCGGTGGGCGTCACTATTTTATGGTCGGCCGTCGTGTCGGTTGTAGCGTATAAATTGGTAGATATGGTGATCGGCTTGCGCGTTGCTGAAGATGAAGAGCGCGAAGGTTTGGATATTACTAGCCACGGTGAATCTGCCTATCATTCCTAATCACTCTTAATTAATATTCATAAATATTGTTATCGTTTTCTTGGTGGGACTTTACGCCTCTCAGATGTTTGAGAGGCGTTTTTTTTTACCCAGAATTTCCAATAGGATTTGCGATGAAGACGGATGCACTTTTCGGCTATTTTTGCTACGCCAATAGCACCGCAGGTGCGCCTAATAGAAAATCTGGGTTTAACTTGGTTGGGTTGGTAACACCAAGCGAATATGGGTGCCCTGGTTGGCAACGCTGTCGACGCTAATCGTGCCTCCTAATAAATTGGTCACGATGTTGTGGACAATATTCATGCCTAGGCCACTGCCACCATGGCCTAATTTAGTGGTGAAAAACGGATCGAAGACTCGACTTAGATGTTCAGGTGAGATGCCGCATCCATTGTCGCTGAATTCGATGATGATTTGCGTGGCATCTATGGGTCTGGCAAGCAAGCGCATTGTTCCTTGGCTACGGCCATCAAAACCATGAATGATGGCGTTATTAATGAAGTTAGTAATGACTTGTCCATACGGACCTGGATAGCTATCTAGGTTGATATCTGCAGGGATATCAATACTGATTTGGTGCGCATGTTTTTGTATACTTCCTTGCAAAGTACGGACAATTTCCACGCTGGTCTTTAGTAAATTAAATGGGCGGCGTTGTTGACTAGTTTGATCTACCGAGACTTGTTTAAAACTGCTGACCAGTTCTGTCGCGTTGTGCAGATTGCGTATCAACATTTCGTTGGCTTCGGTCAAATGTGCCGTGAACAGACTTAGCCCCGAGCGCTTTAAACTACCGCTCTCTAATTGCTGTATGAACTTGACGGAATTCTCTTGTAGGGTGGTTGCGGTGAGCAAGCAATTCCCTAAAGGGGTATTGATTTCATGTGCAACCCCGGCGACTAAAGCACCGAGTGCCGCCAGTTTCTCTGCGAAAACGCCCGGTTCCCAGTGTCCCGCTAGC
>CAYXJI010000275.1:4380-5591 GCA_964465175.1 uncultured Burkholderiaceae bacterium
CTGGGCGGAGGACAATTGTTGGTAGGTATCGGCATTGTCAAATGCGACCGCAGTATAGGCCGCCAAGGTGGTCAACATATCGACATGCATACGTTCAAATGCGTCCGCTTGGCTGCTTTGCATGGAAATGAGACCGAGTAGACGGTCTTTGACGATTAAGGGCACATAGATCAAAGACAGAGGATAAAAGTGTTCTTCAGGCGCACGTAGCGCGTCGGCAGGGATTAATTTATCTAGTCCTTCTATGCCTATGTAATGCACATAGTCTTCTCGCACATCGTTGATATAAATTTCCTTGCAATGCTTGATGCACCACGTCGATAGCAAATCGGGGTCTTGTAGTTGACGCTGGTAAGTTGGTAGATTTTTTCCATGCAAGATATTGCAGGGGAACTCGATAATTTGCTGCTCAGTTTTATAGATGCCGACGGAGAGCAGCTCGGCGGGCATCAATCGAGTCACGTGTTGATACAAGGTTTGTATGATGCTGTCACGATTGAGCTGTGAGCTTATTTCCCTGCCAATTTCGCTCAACATATAAATGTTTTGATGTGCGGTGCGGAGTAACTCGGTTCTTTGCTCCAACTCTCTGGTGCGTTCTGTAACGCGTTTTTCTAAACGACTCTGGGTTTGTCGGTGCTCATCAAGACTAATGACTTGTTGCGCCAAATTAGCTAAATGGCTAGCGAACAAGACGTCTTCTCTAGTCCAATTTTTAGGCGTGTGTGATTTTCCAAAACTCATGACACCAATTTGCTTGCCATGTAGTCGCACCGAAACCTCGAGTAGCGAGCACAAGTTGCAATTGACATACAGCGTATTGAGTTCCTTGGCCGCAGGATGTACTCGCAAATCATGGGTCGCGATAGGGGCGTGTAGGTTGCGCATGACTTGTGAGTAACGCACATAGTCTTGTGGTTTTAAGACCTGTCCGACGCCAAATGGCACAGGTAAATCGCCAGCCATAGTCGCGCAGCGCAATTGTTGGGTCTCTGTATCTCGTAGCCAAAGGCAAAAACTATCGACTTGCAAAATGCGCAGCGCTTCTTGTGCAATTTGGGCTAAGGCCTCGGCCAGTTTTTTTTCTTCCAGCAGGCTGTCAGAAGATAAATCTAGCAGGACTTCTACTGGGGCTTTTTTGGATAGATCGTAATCTCTTAGGGAAACGCAGATTTATTCCTAAATCTTGCGAACGATACTCGAACGCAAAA
>CAYXJI010000276.1:0-5584 GCA_964465175.1 uncultured Burkholderiaceae bacterium
ATGGCAGCGATGATGTTGGAGCTCGGCGTCAAGCAGGGCGATAGAGTTTTGATCTATATGCCGATGATTGCCGAAGCAGCATTTGCGATGTTGGCTTGTGCGCGTATTGGTGCGGTGCATTCTGTGGTGTTCGGTGGTTTCGCGTCTAAGAGTTTAGCAACCCGTATCGATGATGCACAACCTGTATTGGTGGTGTCTGCCGACGCCGGGATGCGCGGCGGGAAAGCGGTGCCTTACAAGCCGTTGTTGGATGAAGCAATGCAATTGGCGGAGCACAAACCAGCGAAAGTGTTGTTAGTCAATCGCGGTCTGGATGTGATGAACATGGTTGCTGGGCGCGATGTTGATTATGCTGCATTACGTGAACAACATATGCACGCGCAAGTGCCCGTGACTTGGTTAGAGTCAAATGAAATGTCTTACGTGCTTTACACATCAGGTACCACAGGAAAGCCCAAAGGTGTGCAGCGTGATGTCGGCGGTTATGCGGTGGCGCTCGCGGCATCGATGAAGAATATTTTCTGCGCTAACGCGGGCGAAACTTATTTCGCGACTTCCGATATTGGCTGGGTAGTGGGACACTCCTACATCGTCTACGGCCCTTTGATTGCCGGCATGGCGACGATTATGTACGAAGGCACACCTATTCGCCCCGATGCAGGCGTATGGTGGAGTATCGTCGAGAAATATAAAGTCACACGGATGTTCTCGGCGCCAACCGCCGTGCGCGTACTGAAAAAACATCCTGTCGAGCTGATGAAGAAGTACAACATCTCTTCGCTCAAAGCTCTGTATTTGGCTGGTGAGCCACTCGATGAAACAACCTCGAATTGGATCGCGACCGAGCTTGGTGTGCCGATCATCGATAACTACTGGCAGACTGAAACCGGTTGGCCTATCTTGTCGGTCGCTCGTGGTGTTGAGCATAAAGACACCCGCCTCGGTAGCCCAGGAATTGCCATGTACGGTTACAACGTCACCATCATTAACGAAGCGACTGGGGCGGTGTGTGGTGCGAATGAAAAAGGTGTGGTCGCGATTAAGGGACCATTACCGCCGGGTTGCATGCAAACCATTTACGGCGACGATGCGCGCTTCGTGCAAACGTATTGGTCGAATTTTCCGAACGAGCAACTGTATTCAACCTTTGATTGGGGGATACGCGATGACGATGGCTACTACTTTATCTTGGGGCGCACTGACGACGTCATCAATGTTGCCGGCCATCGTTTAGGTACACGTGAAATCGAAGAAAGTATTTCCAGTCATCCGCAGATTTCCGAAGTCGCGGTGGTGGGGATAGAAGATAAACTCAAAGGCCAAGTTGCGGTGGCGTTCGCGATTATTAAAAATCCAGAACGTGCTGCCACACCCGAATTGGCCAAAGCTTTGGAAGCCGAAGTCATGGCTGTGGTGGATAAACAATTAGGCGCAGTGGCGCGTCCTGCGCGGGTCTATTTTGTGGCGATGTTGCCAAAAACGCGTTCCGGCAAACTCTTGCGTCGCTCAATCCAAGCCGTATGTGAAGGGCGCGATGCGGGTGACTTGACGACGATTGAGGATCCGCAGTCATTGCAGCAAATTAAGAGCGCATTGCAAAGCTAAGTTCTGAAGGTATAAAAACAAAAGGGCATCAAAATATTTTGACGCCCTTTTTTTTTAAAGAGAAAAGTTGTATCGCCGGTTCAGCTTAAATGATTAATGCGGCCGATAAGGTAATCACTTCATCTTCAGATTCTTCCAAGATACTTAACAGACTGCCTTCACCCACCACAAAATCAATTTCTGATTCGCAGCGATTGGCCTCGGTGTCGGTACGTGTATCTAATGGCGAGACCGTTTTTGCCAGGTCGTTTGCTAAGAGCAGGGTATCTCCTAAAGTTTCTGGTGGCATGGCGTGTAGTCCATACCACATGGCTTCGACTGCTTCATTGACTTCAGAAGGGAGATTAAGATTTTTTAAAACCGCACGGCCAATAATCACTTCTTGCGATTCAATTTTGGTCACGGTGTCACGGAATTCATCAAAATTTTCATCATCGTTGGCGCCAGATAAATCGTCTGGTTCTAACAAACAAGGAAATTCCTCAGCGCGTGATAACAGATAAAAGCCACCCACTTCATGCACGATTCCGGCAAACATGGCGGTATCAGGATTTAGTTTTGTCACACGACGCGAGATAACTTGAGATAAAGCCGCGACCTGTGCCGAGTGTTCCCAGAGTTGATTGATTTTGCTGCGAATAACCGGATTTTTGCTGGCACCAGCGATTTGGCGCATAACGATTGATGCGGTTAAACCTCGCAGCGTATTAAAACCAAGGCGCGCGATGGCTGAGCGTACATTCGTTACCTCTGCACCTCTTCTGTAGGCAGCACTGTTGGCAACAGCGACTACTTTCGCTGCCAACATTGGTTCATTTAAAATGATTTTAGTTGCAGTATCGAGACTGCAATCGGCTACATCTATGGCCTCTTGAACTTTAAGAGAAGTTGCAACGCTGGCGGAGAAAACTAATTCTCCATGGCGTGCTTTTTCTACCAGTAGGGCTAGGGCTTCGGATTTATTCATGACACAGAGTCGCTCCGTATTGAGGAAATCACACTTATCTTTGTTTGATCAGATTCAATTTGGTGTCTATTGCAGATCAATACCACTTCATATTGTAAGTGCTAAAAATAGCATTGCTAGATTGTGTGCTTGAATACTGCTTTCGTCAAATTACAATGTAGCAGATAAAATTGCCTTGCAGAAATTTTATTTGTAATTATTGACCCTTTTTAAGGAGTAGTCGTTGTGTTAATGCAATCAAACATAGTGCGACTGTCGTTGTTCCGACGCTCATGAGTATATGTGTTAATTGTGGATCACCAAAGTAGAACAGGTGGCGCAAGCTTGGTACCGTAAATACAAGTAACAACATGAAGCCAGCGCCAGCACAGACCCACCATAGCATAGGATTGGGAGAACGCACGGTATGCAAGAGATTTCCGTTTAGGGACCGGTTTAAAAAGATGAAACCAAGATTACCTGTAACTACCGCCGCAAATGTGATGGCACGGGTTTCGTTAGTCGCGATGTTGTGCTGTGTTGCGAACCAGTAGACGCCAAGTATCGTCAGGAGCGTAGCACAGCCTTGCCAAAATCCACGCCATAATACTTCCGCTTGAAAAATACTAGATTCAATGCTGCGGGGCGCTCTTTGCATGATATTTTCTTCTTCTGTTTCTGCTTCGAAAACCAGTGAGCAACTGGGATCAATGATTAACTCCAGTATCAAGATGTGGACAGGCATGAGTAGTACCGGCCACCCCAGAATCACGGGTAAAAACGATAAGCCAACGATGGGTATATGTGCCGCGATTACAAAACTTAAGGTTTTACGTAAATTGTCGAAAATTCGTCGCCCCAAGCGTACTGCTGCGACAATGGATGAAAAGGCATCGTCTAGTAAAACCAATGCGGCAGAGGCACGTGCGACGTCAGTACCTCGCTTACCCATAGCAATTCCAATATGAGCCGCTTTCAGTGCAGGTGCGTCGTTGACCCCATCACCCGTCATAGCGACAATAGCACCGGATTGCTTTAGCAAATCAACGATGCGCAGTTTCTGCTCTGGCATGACGCGGCAGTAAATTTGGATTTTTTCTAATTGTGTCTTTAAAGCTTGATCAGACATTGTCAGCATCTCTTTGCCAGTAAGCACACCCGCTGTACTATCAATACCGCATTGCTGCGCAATACTGATTGCGGTCGCAGGATAATCACCCGTCATCATCATGACGCGTATGCCTGCGCTAAGACATTCTTTAATGGCAGCGGGCACACCTTCGCGAACCGGATCGGCAAATGCAATTAAACCCAGAAGTTGAAAATTAAAATCATGCTGCTTTAAAGGTAAATTCACCTTCTGCTGAGCTTCGTTACTTTGACTAAATTGTGCTTTGGCCACCGTCAGCACGCGTAAGCCACGCTCAGCCATGGCGTTAACTTGCACCATCAAATGTGCGGTCTGCTCAGCATTCATGTGGCAGAGATCTGCAATCGCCTCTGGTGCACCTTTGCTCGCGACAATTGGATGTGAAAGATTTTTGTCGGTGCTTTGCCAGACGCGCGAAATCGCCATGAGTTCTTTTGATAGTGGGTATTCTTCTAGAAGCGTCCAATTTTGGTGCAGGCGCTCTGTACCCTTTAAATAATTTTGACCTGCTTGATGCAGTGCATTATCCATAGGTTCATTGCCTTGGCTTTGACTGGCTAAGATGGCAAACTCTAAAATGTTATGTAGTTTGTCTGGCAAATTTGCTTCCGCGTGACATACAAAATGCTGATCACTTGCCGACAGTTCGGCAAGTGCCATTTTGTTTTGCGTTAAGGTACCCGCCCGTCTTATCAACACACAAATGGAATTTCAGCTTATTTTGTCTCAGATCAATAAAAAAGCCGACTGCTATTTTTAGTAGCAGTCGGCTTTTTACTCGTTGCGTTGCGGCGGTTTTTGCTTATCGTGGAGCCTTATTTACGACTTCCTTGCAACTAATCCAAAGTCGCAATCACAGGTGCGTGATCAGACGGCTGTTCCCATTTGCGCGGTACCCTGTCAACGACGCAAGAAGTACAACGCTCTGCTAATGGTTTGGAAAGGAGGACGTGATCTATTCTGACGCCCTTGTTCAAGCGGAAACCAAGTTGGCGATAATCCCACCAGCTAAAAGTCTTTTCAGGTTGATCAAATTGACGGAAGCTGTCGCTCAGCCCGAGGTCAATTAAGGCTTGAAAGGCCGCGCGTTCCGGTGGCGAAACTAGATTCATACCTTCCCAAGCTGCAGGATCGTGTACGTCGCGATCATCAGGGGCGATGTTGTAATCACCGAGTAAAGCGAGTTGTGAATGCTGCGCCATTTCGCTCTTTACCCAATCATGCAATGCCGCCAGCCAGTTAAGCTTGTAAGGGTATTTTTCGGAGTCCAGCGCTTGGCCATTTGGTACATAAGCACAGATGATGCGCATGCCAGCAATGGTTGCAGCGATGATGCGTTGCTGCTCATCTTCAAACAGCGGATTGTTTTTCTGCACATCTTCAATCGGGTGGCGCGACAGTATGGCAACGCCGTTGTAAGTTTTCTGTCCAGTGAATGCAACCTGATAACCGGCTGCTTCAATCTCCGCTTGTGGGAACTTATCGTCGGTTAATTTGGTTTCTTGTATGCACAAGACATCAACAGGATTGGTTTCTAGCCATTGTAAAACTTGTGGCAAGCGAACCTTTAGGGAATTAACATTCCAGGTGACTAGTTTCATATTCAATCTCATTCAATAATGGATAGTCGCTAACAATAAAAAACGCGCTCGATGCGGGCAAAGAGCGCGTTGAATGCTTACATCAGCAGCTTATTAGCCAGCGCGGTTCATCAGGAAAGTCGTCAGCATAGGTACTGGACGTCCAGTAGAGCCTTTGGCTGCACCAGATTTCCAAGAGACGCCAGCAATGTCCAAATGTGCCCACGTGTATTTCTTGGTGAAGCGCTCCAGGAAACAAGCTGCGGTAATTGAACCCGCGGCAGGGCCACCGATATTCGCGAT
>CAYXJI010000277.1:0-1956 GCA_964465175.1 uncultured Burkholderiaceae bacterium
AAGACCACTATGCGAAATTGAGCGTCAGGTGCTGCAAGGAACAGCACTTTCTCCATCGACGCGCTTGCCAAAAATAATCAAATCGCGCTCTATTCCATCTAAATTCGCCACTCTCGGCATATTCGCCCAAATTTCAAAATTAAATGAGGCGAACAAATTCATACTCGGTATATTGTGCCCAAAGATAAAACCTAGCAAGGTGTGCACTTTGATTTGTGGTGCGAATTGAATGGCTTGCGCTAACAGGTAACGCCCCAAGCCTAGACGGCGAGTCGATTCATGCAGATAAATCGACAACTCTGCGGTGCCAGAATAGGCCGGGCGACCATAAAAATTAGAAAACGACAGCCAGCCTATGATTTGACCGTCTTCCCCCTCCACCACCCACAAGGGGCGCTTCTCTGGCGTGTGTTCGTGGAACCAATGCAACCTCGATGCCACCGAGATTTCTTCAGTATCCGCAGTCACCATACGAGAGGCGACAGTTGAATTGTAGATTGCCACAATCGCTGCCAAATCCGCCTCTTTTGCAATCCTATGTGAAAATTTTGGATGTGAGCTTGAAGCAGAATTCGGATTTGATGATGACATAATGCAATGCGATGCAATAAAGACGAGATGAGATGAGGTGATGATCGCTTTAAAACTGAGTGATCAACGTAATCGAAAAAATTATAAGGTGTGTGTAGGACGAGATGATCGAATGCTTGAACCCAAAACTTCTTCCACACGCAACTTAACTCTGACGCCACTTTCATCATTAGGAAAATGCACACCAATGCCCTGCGATTTATTATTACCTGCACCGGCTGGCGTTACCCAAGCGACTTTGCCCGCGATCGGGTATTTACTGGGATCATCCAATAAAGTCAAAATCACATAGATTTCCTCTCCCAATTTATAGGCTTTATTGGTGGGCACAAAAATACCGCCGTTTTTTAAAAAAGGCATATACGCCGAAAACAGCGCGGATTTTTCTTTGATCGCCAATGATAAAACCGAAGGCCTCGACGGCGCAGGCATATTCAGGGGAACGCTAGGATCTTGCGGTAAATCGGCCATAACAAATTCCAGTAAAAAACGTCAATTCGATTATTTGAACAAATAATAAAGAGAACATCGACAAACAAGAAGCGCTTGTTCTATAAAAAGCTCGAAGAATATTCTAACAGCATATCTTCTAAAAACAATTTTCCAGATAAAGGGTGACTCGCGATTGCCTGTCGGTCTTGACTACTTTTCAGCAATTTCATCAACAGCTCATTCGAGCTGCGAGCTGCGAGACGACTAATCTCTTGCTGATACTTTGGATAATAACGGATTTTACCGCTTTGCTTAAAAGAAAAAATATCATACAACCAACGTTGCAACCAAGATACGGTTCTAGGCATGTCCATTTTTTGCATTTTATCCGCGAGCTTTAAACTCACTTCCACATCCGGCTTACTCAGTCCACGCAAAAATTCTTCTAAGTCTTTCGTATCGTCCGACTGCGCCATTTCCAAGGCCAATAGCGGCGCTCCACCTTGTTGCGCCAACCAGGTCTCAGCCTCACGAATGCCCTGCTCTTTTAGCCAAGTCAAGCCTTGTTCGTGCGTCGGCATGGTCAAAGGCAACTTGTGGCAGCGCGACAATATCGTTGGTAGCAAACGATCAACTTTATGCGATACCAAAATGAAGACCGTATTTGGATTGGGCTCTTCCAAAGATTTTAAGAGTGCATTTGCGGCAGGGATATTTAAGGCTTCTGCTGGGTACATGACAACCACCCGCGTCCCTTGTCTATGCGTGGAAATATTCATGAAATTAGCCAAGGCACGCACTTGATCAATCACGATTTCCTTAGACGGTGCTTTGCTCGATTTGCTGGCCTTTTTTTCTGATTCATCACTTCCCTCAGCACCTTCTGCCTCCGCCTCTTCTTCATCGAGCAAGCCTGGGCGCACGCGGCGATAG
>CAYXJI010000277.1:1966-5547 GCA_964465175.1 uncultured Burkholderiaceae bacterium
TCTGGATGACTATATTGTTCAAACCAATTACACGACAAGCAATGTCCACAAGCGTGTCCCTCATCTGCCGGAGACTCGCACAAGAGCGATTTCGCTAAATGCTCCGCAAATTGGGCCTTGCCTATACCTTCCGATCCATACAGCAAAAATGCATGCGGCATACGCGTGCGCATGGCCATAATCTGCTGCCATGTGTCTTGCTGCCAAGGGAATAAAGTGTTGCTTACCATTTTTCTTTTTTTACTTCAAATGAGTTTAATGAGCTTGACTGTCGTTTGTTTGCAGCACTTCCTCAACAGCTGGCGTTTTCGATAAACAAAGCGCATCAATCAAGACCAGCAATTCACCTTGAATTGCTTCTATGCTTTGAGTTGAATCGATAATTTTAAAACGCTGAGGGAACTCAGCCGCACGTCGTAAATATTCATTGCGCGTATCGTTAAAGAAGGCACTTTTTTCTTGCTCAAATTTATCTAATGTCCGCGTTGCATCCAAGCGTGCACGCGCGACTTCAATTGGGACATCGAATAAGAGAGTTAAATCCGGCTGTAAGTTCGGATGTACCCACTGTTCTAAGGCATTTAATTTATTCAGATCTAATTTACGACCACCACCTTGATAGGCGAAAGTCGCGTCGGTAAAGCGATCCGAGATCACCCAAGTGCCAGCTTCTAATGCCGGTTGTATGACTTGAGCGATATGCTCTCTGCGCGAAGCAAACATTAAGAGCGCCTCGGTCTCCAGATGCATAGGCTCTTTGAGAAGTAATGCGCGTAAGGCCTCGCCCAAGGCTGTGCCACCCGGCTCTCTCGTAGTTACCACTTGGATGCCACGCTGCATCAAGGCTTCTTGTACAAAGCTGATATGGGTCGATTTGCCGGCACCATCGATACCCTCAAAACTGATAAATTGTCCTAGCTTACACATAGTAGACATACTAAATTTCTCGTTCTTGTTTTTTTGACTGATTTTAATCAGGCTAGCGTTGATACTTATTGACCGCCTTATTATGCTCACTTAAATTCTCTGAAAATTGACTGGTGCCATTGCCACGCGCAACAAAATAATAGGCGTTACTAGGTTCAGGATTCAAAGCTGCTTTGATCGCATCTAACCCAGGTAGGGCAATGGGAGTCGGCGGCAAGCCAGCACGCGTATAGGTATTGTAAGGCGTATCCGTCGTCAAATCGCGCTTGCGAATATTTCCTTGAAATTGATCGCCCATGCCATAGATGACGGTAGGATCGGTTTGCAATAGCATGCC
Source organism: uncultured Burkholderiaceae bacterium (assembly GCA_964465175.1). Classification (GTDB taxonomy): domain Bacteria; phylum Pseudomonadota; class Gammaproteobacteria; order Burkholderiales; family Burkholderiaceae_D; genus Undibacterium. Next base: position 3,231 of record CAYXJI010000277.1, read on the forward strand.
AGAGCGCAAGCGGTTCACGAACACCGATGCGATCATGCCACGCTCTGTCGCTTGCCCCGTCTCTTTTTCAATAATCGACGCCATAATGAGTGCCTGATACGCCTCCTGATAAGGGAGGCCCTGTGCACGTTGCTTCCAAGCCTCGTCTAGCTTCGCTAACATCGCTTGATGTGCTTGTTGATAGACCTCAATGTCACTACTATTTTTTGCAAACAAATAGGTATCTGGAAAAAATAGACCTTCTGGGTGAGAATATTTACTGCCGATTTTTTTGAGTAAATCCTGATCCGATAGTCCAGTCGTGTCGTGGCGTATCGAAGCGTGTGCGTCTATCGCATTACGCATCTGCCTGAAACTCCAGCCTTCAATAATACTCACATTACTAAAGCTAAATTTACCTTCGACGATTTTGCGCAATAACTGTCTAGGGGACTCTTTTGCTTGCAATTCAAAAGAGCCGGCCTTCAAGCTACCTGCTTTTCCCGTCACACGGGCCAGTAGTTCGAAAAAGTAAGGTTGAATTGGCACGCCAGCATCGACTAACTGACGCGCTGCGCTGCGAATCGTGCTACCTGGTTTTATCGTGAATGCGATGCTGTTTTCATTTTCGAGTGGCGCATCCATCCATCGCATGAGTGACCATCCAGCGACCGCGCCAATGAGCAAGGTCAGCAAAGTACAAAAAACAAAGAATTTTTTCAAAGAAGCCATGTAAACACTAATCTCAATTTACTGCGATAATCACGAAAAATCGCTGCCATTGTAAATGGGATCATTCTGCATTGACATAAAAACTGGGAAAATAAACACGACATGAGCTCAACAAGACCATTTTTGAATGTAACCAACATCGTTGATACGAACAAAGTCGAAACACTCGCACTTCAAGCTGGCTATATCTGCCCGTTACAAGACCAAAGTTTGCTCCAAGCGGATGGTGATGATGCAGCTAGCTTTCTACACAATCAGCTAAGTAATGACGTGGAACGCCTAGGCATGGGCGAAGCACGCTACGCCGCATATTGCACGCCTAAGGGTCGCATGCTGGCTAGCTTTTTATATTGGAAAACGGCGTCTAATATTGTCTTGCAATGCGCTACTAGTTTGCAACCAACGCTGCAAAAACGACTACAAATGTTTGTCATGCGCGCCAAAGTCAAATTAGAAGATGTCACAGAACACTACGCCATTTTTGGCCTAAGTGGTCCACAAGCGGAAAGCTTTTTGTTGGCACATTTCCCCCAACTCCCCACTTCAATTAACGACAAAGTAAGCTCTGCTGCAGGTAGTCTCATCCGCGTTCACGATGCATTCGAAATGGCGCGTTATCAATGGATTGTCCCCAAACAAGATTACACTAATTTAGCGCAGCAATTACCAAAGGAATTACTAAGAGCCGATGCCAGCCTGTGGCGCTTAGGCAATATCTATGCGGGCTTGCCGCAAGTGGTAGAGCAAACCAAAGAAAAATTCGTGCCGCAAATGATTAATTTTGAATTGGTGGGCGGCGTCAATTTTAAAAAGGGCTGCTATCCGGGTCAAGAAATCGTTGCACGCAGTCAGTACCTAGGTAAGTTAAAGCGGCGTATGGCCATCGCCACAGTGAAAGTAGCGACCACAGCGACCGTCGAGCTAGCGACAGAAATTTTTTCAGACAATGACCCAAGTCAACCATGTGGCATGATCGTCAGCGCAGAGCGCAGCGCGCATGATGAATTCGCTTGCTTAGTTGAAATTAAACTGGCCGATCAAGAAGCAGAGAAAGTGCATCTAGGAAGTTATGACGGACCCGTGCTGCAATTTTTGCCACTACCCTATGCCTATCTCGATGTGACTGAGTAATGGACTCTTCAAAGTATCGGCAAAGAATCGACCCAAACAAAATGGATTGCTATATCTACTACAAAGCGGCTATCGAACACGCGCAGCAAATTCAAACCTGCTTTGCATGTTTACAAAGCAATTTAACCATCTTAGCCATGCCGCCACGTTTACAGCGACGCCCACAGGCTAGCAATTCGCTCCATACTTGGATGGAAATTTATCAAGACATACCAGAAAATTTCGAGTCCATCTTGGCAGTAGCAGTCAGTGCATCCGGCATTCTTGACGTGCTAGCTAGCGATCGCAGGCTAGAATACTTTAGTAACGTGGGCGAGGAAGATGGGTTTCAGGTAAAATCGCGCCCATGAATCCTGCACCGAAAAATCTCTTCGCCGCGCCGCGCTATCGCCCTGATGTTGGCGGAAAAAATGCCGCACCTTTTCTACCTATGTCACGTACCGAAATGGACGCACTAGGTTGGGATAGTTGCGAT
>CAYXJI010000278.1:0-4878 GCA_964465175.1 uncultured Burkholderiaceae bacterium
GCTCAGGCAATATGCGATGCAAGGTCGCGTAACCTCTTCCAATGAAGTATTTCAATTGCAGTTTTTGACGCAGTATAGACTTGTGCCACCACACCAAGAACAGGAAAAGTACTCGGGTAAGTCGTCTGAAACCACAGGCACATTTCATCCTGTTTTGAAAAATTCTGTAGCAAAAAATCGCCTACTTGTTGAACACAAAGCCACCGCAAGCGAGCCTCAAGCAACAGGGCAGTCAACGATTGAAACGCAAGTCGTCGTTGAGGACATCGCAGCATCGAAAAATCAAAACGCGGAGGCGAATGCAGGAAATTTTGTGCAACAATTTAAAGGAAAATCCGCCATCGCCGCCTACCAAGATGCGCGTTCAGATATACAGAAAATGGCAGATCGTAGAGCGATTGCCATGCAAGCGGAACGTCAAACAAAATATGAAGTATTTCAAGCTGCAGCGAGCAATGCAGCTATTCCCGATTGTGTGGCAAAAGGCACTAGCACTAAATTAGGACTGGATTCGTTTCAGGGCTTATTGGCGATTCCTGCACTGGCATCAGCGGCGTTGATGGGTAAGTGCAAATAAAACTGCGGTCGTCCAGTAGCGCAAAAATTGAGAATAGGATTGTTTCCGTGTTTCGATTGATCTCATCGCCAGTCTATGCGTTTAGCGTAAATGGCGTAGTGGCTGGTGACGATTTAGCGCTGCGCCAATCCATAGGCCACAATCGCATTCGCATGTCCATGCCCCATTTGATGTTCTGTTTTGAGCCAATTCACGATGTCCATGTGTTTCATGGTCTTACGTTGCGCCACAAGATCTAACCAATATTGTATTGGTTGGCCGTATTTTTTCTCTATCGATGGAAAATAAGATGCTGGGCCTTTTACTTTTTCAGGTGTAGACATCGTTCGCTCCTTTTGAAATTGCGGTGTGCTTTTGGGGAACTTGTGTAACTGTTCGGCCTTGAACTATACACTTAGTCCTTGACGTTCGAAATCCATTTTCCCTGTTTTTTGATGTCGCTGCCTTGAAATTGCAAAGTGTGTTTGCTCTTAGCGATCTGGTCTTTTTTCCAGTAGCGTTTGGTAAATGAAATGCTGTTAGCGCTGTCCCATTTAATTTCTTCAGCGCCCCATTCAGTCGGGCGTATATCGAATTCCTTGATCAGGCCATTGGACGTTATGAGATAGACGCTGAGTACATTCGGGCCGTAGCCGGCTTCAATGTCTGCATGAGCCACCGCGAATCGTTGTTGATCTGGAGAGAGTACAACGTCGCCATCCACGCTGGTTTGTTGGCCGTTTCGCATATTGATCAAATCGTAAGTGCCACCTTCGTAGAAAGCTGTTTCTAGGAGGGCATACTCTATCGCGGGGAAATATTTTTTCAATTGATAGCGGCGGAAAGTATCACTGTCGCTATCTACATTCTTAAATAACTTGATCGATCCTGTCACGGGTTTCAGCGCTAAGACAGCACCATTGCGACGTAGGCGAGCAGGGTATTCTTTGCTCAAATTCTGTTCTAAACGGTCGTCACGATCGTCGAGCTTGACGTTTGGTGTTTGACTATTTGCGCTTGCTAAGCTCACTGCGCTTAAACTTGCAGCCGCGATGAATAAACTTAGGCCACATCCTATCATCTTTTTTATCATCATTCAGGCGCCACTTTAAGAATCAATTTTTAAAGCCATACAAATCCTAAAAAGATTATCACATCATCCCTCCATCTTGGATGAATATTGTGTCGATTGACGAGGTAGGGCTCGTGTGGTGGTTGGTGTAATGACCGGACGTCGCTTAGGTAAAAACTGTTTATCTAAAGCGCGCCAAATATCGCTTGCTGTGGCGATACGCTCGGCCTGTACTTGGCGGCGTTTGCGCCATGCTTGTGGCAAGCCAAAGAGTGCATCACGCTTGGCGCGCAAAATTAATTTACCTTGGCCGCGTCGCGCGAAAACCGCGATTGTCACGAGATTCAAAAGTAGGTGCAAGGGAAGGAGCATCCAAAATAAGAGTCCCGGCATATTCTTGATGAAGGCATAGATTAAATTGCGATGTCCGTAATACACAGAAAAATCACTGCCTCGACCACCCGTGGTAGCGGAACCGATATGGCGCACACTGGCTTCTGGCACGTAGTAGGAGCTATACCCAGCCAAGCGGAGGCGGAAGCCGAGATCGATGTCTTCCACATAGCAGAAAAAATCTTCATCAAATCCGCCTAATTCTTGTAGTACTTGAGTGCGGTACAAGGCCGCAGCAGCGCAGGGGGAAAATATTTCGCAAGGCTTGACACAGTGATCGAGATTTTGAGCGCCATAGCCCGCACGCCAAACTAGGCCACTCATATGATAGCTATCACCGATGCCGTCTAAAAGTTGGGTGTTTTCATGGCGTATTTGACGCGAGCCGAACGATGCTGATTCTGGATAAACCTCGGCTGCTGCGAGTAATTTTTCTAACCAGTTGGGTGCCGGAAAGGCGTCAGGGTTTAACAGTGCGATGAATTCGGTAGCACATTGTTGGAGCACATAATTGTTGGCAGCAGCAAATCCGAGATTGGATTGCATAGGCACGATTTCAACACGCTCAAAGTTGGCAATGCTGGCAATCGAATCATCGCTACTAGAATTATCAATTACAACAATCTTCTTGGGCCGAATGGTTTGCAAGGCGAGATGATGCAAACAGTCGGCTAATAAAGCGCCACTATTCCAATTGACAATGACGACGGTAACATCTTTCATGCGGTGACTCCTGCAATGAATGGACTGCGTGGTTTAAATGCGAGGGCAGCTTTCTCTACTAGGTGCCAAGAAAGAATGGCAAAGCTCAGACAAATTGCGGAGCAGAGCGCGACATAGATTCCAAAATTTAAATTCGGGTAGAGAAAAGCGACTGCTTGCTGTATTGGGAAGGCGTAAATATAGACGCCATAGGAATAGTCGCCCGTTGCCGTCAAGCGCGACAAAAATCGATTCGTCGATAGACCAAAGGCCAATACGATCAAGGGCAATAGCGCCCAGCCAGCGATGAATAAATATTCCGGAAAATGGGTTTGAATGCAGAGCATGCCGACACCCGCTGCTACCACACTGGTGATAGAAAAATAGCGTTTTAAATCAAGCTGGTAAAACACCGCACCAGCCCAGAAATAAGTGCCGTTAATGAAGAGTTGACGCAAGTCGGTGCCGTACACCACCAGCATTTCCTTGGCGGACTGCGCCCACCATAAATACAGTAAAGCGGAAATCGAAAATGCGGCGACTGTAATCCATTTTTTGTTCGAGATCACGCCTAAGCAGGCCACTAAGATGTACAAAAAGAACTCTAAAGGCAAACTCCATAAAGACCCATTCACCGCATTTGGCACGCGTACATGTTCAAATACGCCAGGTAAATAATAAGTGATATAGAGCACGCTATTGCGTAGATAGTGCCACGTTGCTTCATGGGTGAAATATTGCTTCAGCGTGAGGCTGGTAAGCCAAGGGCCGAGTACAAAAATACTTAGCAACACGCACACGATTAAGCCAGGAAAAATACGCAAACATCGACGGATAAAGAAACGACGCAGCTCAGGATCTTGTTGCCAGCTTTGCGTAACCAAGTAGCCGCTGATGATAAAAAATATGGCCACGCCTAAAGGGCCGAGCGGCATCCACGACAGAAAAAGTGGCTCGGGGCGCCCTAAAAAAATAGCGCTATGCCCGTATAAAACCAAGCCGGCAGCAAATAAACGCAAAAAATTTAAATTATTCGATTTCACGCGTGTATCTCTTGTGGTAGTTCACGCTGATTTGTCGTGGTAGCGGTCACTATGTCATTAGCCGCTACATCATTTTCTTCGGCTAGGCTGGTAAGTAAATGATCGATTGCCTGTGTTCTCAGACTATTTCTGCTTAACGCCAGAGGGTAGGCCGCAGCAAAAATTTCACTGCGTTGGCGCGTTTGCGCTGCATTTTCTGGGACGCGAAATAAAGAGCTTAATTTCGGTACGTAAACAAACTGATTGTTGTGGGCGTAGCGTACCCATAGCGTCCAATCTTCCAAAGCATCCATGTCTTCATCGAAACCGCCGCGCTCAAGGTACAAACTTCGTTCAAACAATACCGCTTGTATGGGCATAAAATTGTGATGACGCAGCACTTCGTAATCGAATACTTGACGCAAAGGCGGTGGTACTTGGTAAGTTATTTCACGATAACTACCTTGCGCTAATTGCGTGCTATCAGTTGGTACTTCCCAGGCTAAGGTGTAAGCAGCACGCGCCTGTGTCTCGCTCAACAAGGTATTCACCAGCACCTCGACGTGATCAGCGAACAGTAAATCATCGTCATCTAAAAATAGGCACCAACGACCTTGGGCTTGAAGCAGGCCGTGATTGCCCGTTGCGGAACGACCACATTTGGCTAAACCAAAATGCTTTAGGGAGCGAGGCAATGCTGATTGCATTTCATCGATCAAAACTTGCATGCTGTCGCCGCCGTCTTCCACGATGATGTGTTCAATCTGCGAATAGGTTTGACGTGCCACTGACAAAATAGCTTGGCGCAAATACAGCTCGCGACCACGATAAGTTCGCGTGATGATAGAGACTAGGGGCTGCGTGTTGGGCATGGGCTGCAATTCGATGAAAGCACCATCCCTGATCATTTCATAATCCCACTCGCGAAATGGGAATTGGACAGTGGACGATTTGCGCTCCCAGCAGGTCTTGGGAATAAGGCTCAGCAGGCGCAATAGATTGCGCAGTACCGCGCGTCGAGCGCCGGGGTAGGGTTGGCTGGCCAATAATAATCGCACGCCTAATAAAGGCACGGCTAAGGCATCCCAGCGATTGCCATATTTCAAGCGCAAATACAGATTGGCAAAGGTGCT
>CAYXJI010000278.1:4888-5540 GCA_964465175.1 uncultured Burkholderiaceae bacterium
TGTATTGCAGTGGTTTTACTTGCGCTGCGGTTTCATAGGTAAAATGCCAGACCACGGCTTGCGGGCAGTAGCGCAAGACATGACCCGCGCGACGCAAACGATATGATAACTCCACATCTTCGCCGTACATGAAAAGCGTCTCATCAAAACCGCCGACTGCTTGTATGGAAGCGCGACGCAATAAAACACAGGCATGAGAATTCCAATTCGTGCTACCCGTGAGTGGGTCGTAATATTTGGGATGTTCATAGGGTTTTTGACGCAGCTCCCACGCGGCGGCATGGGCGACATCGGCTACCGCATGCGACACCACGCGGTGCAAAGCATCGGCTTCAAACGTGAGATCGAGATTCGTCACTAAACAGTAGGGCGCACTACCTTGCTTGAGTGCGACATTATGGCCGGCACCAAAGCCATTATTGGGGGCGACCCGAATCGTCACTTCGAACCCTTGTGCGCGCAAAATTTCGGCACCATTTTGCAATTTCTGTACCGTATCATCGGTCGAGCTATTATCGACAAAAAATACGCTGAGCAAAGTTTTAGGATAATTTAAGGCAAGTAGGGATGCGACGAAGCTGTCAATCCAGCGACTGCTATTGTAGCTAACGATACTTAGGTCGATACGAGGACATTGTTCAGGTGTCAGTAA
>CAYXJI010000279.1:0-5517 GCA_964465175.1 uncultured Burkholderiaceae bacterium
TTGCTCGAATGGGAAACCATTGATGCTGAGCAGATCAATGACATCATGAACGGTCTTGAGCCACATCCGCCAAAATCATTTACCGCTGCACCTAAGTCGTCGTCTGACACGCCACCTGGTGGCGTGACGCCAAGTGCGACAGCACCGGCCTAAGCCTTAAAAGAATTGGATATTTTGTGAGGGTGAGGAGAGATCCTCACCCTTCATTTTTAGAGCAATCGATTTATGTTAACTACCTATTTTGAATGTGGACGATATCGCTTTCCAATGAAAGTGGCGAACACGAATGTCGTTAAAACGGTATTCAAACCACTGGTGATGGGCATTCTGAATGTCACTCCTGATTCATTTTCTGATGGTGGAAAATTTCAATCCTTAGATCATGCCATCACTCACGCGGAACAAATGATAGAAGATGGCGTCGATATCATTGATATCGGCGGCGAATCAAGTCGTCCCGGTGCTATTCCTTTGCCTTTGGATGAAGAATTAAAGCGTGTGATTCCATTGATTTACGCTTTGCGCGATTGTGGTAAACCGATTTCTATTGACACTTACAAACCAGAAGTCATGCGTGAAGCGATCATTGCTGGCGCTGACATGATTAATGATATTCGAGGTTTTGATTCTATAGAAGCACGTGCGGCGGTGGCTAGTAGTGATGTCGGCTTGTGCGTGATGCATATGCAAAAATCACCTGAAACCATGCAAGAACAACCAAATTATCAAAACGCGACGGCAGAAGTCATCGCTTTTTTGCGCGAGCGTTGTGATCAATTATTGGCTGCAGGCGTCGAGAAAAATCGACTCAGTATTGACCCCGGATTTGGATTTGGCAAAACGCTGGAACACAATATTGAGCTTTTGCAACACATTGGTTTTATGCAAGAAGAATTAGGTTTGCCTATATTAGTGGGTATTTCACGCAAGACCATGATCGGTAGTATTACAGGCAAATCAGTAGAGCGCCGCATGGCAGGTAGTCTCGCTGCAGCCTTGGCAGCCATGGCGCAAGGTGCGCGCATCGTGCGGGTGCATGATGTGGCAGAGACCGTTGATGCGATAAGGGTATGGCAGGCGGTCAATACCAGCAAGATTGCGAACGAATAAATAACCCAGAATGCAGCACCTCAATAAAAAAATAAGAAAGGAAATTCATGTCTCGACAATATTTTGGAACCGATGGTATCCGTGGCAAAGTGGGCGTCAGCCCAATCACTCCCGATTTCGTGATGCGCCTAGGCTATGCAGCAGGCAAAGTATTCACGCAGTTGGACACCGCGACGCAGGCGAGACCTACGGTATTAATCGGTAAAGACACCCGTGTTTCTGGCTACATGTTAGAGGCAGCCTTAGAAGCCGGATTTGCGGCAGCCGGGGTAGATGTGATGCTGTCAGGACCAATGCCAACACCAGCGATTGCCTATTTGACACGCGCCTTACGTTTGTCCGCAGGCGTGGTGATTTCTGCCTCGCATAATCCTTATGACGACAATGGCATTAAATTTTTCTCCGCCCAGGGTACCAAGCTGCCGGATGAGATTGAGCTTGCGATTGAAGCCGAGCTAGAAAAAGAAATGCAGTGTGTCAGCTCAGACAAATTGGGCAAAGCGAAACGCCTAGGCGATGCGAATGGTCGTTATATCGAATTCTGTAAAAGCACTTATCCCAATGAGTTTGACCTGCGCGGTTTAAAGATCGTAGTCGATTGCGCTCATGGTGCTGCTTACGATATCGCACCGCATGTATTCCACGAGCTTGGTGCTGAGGTGATCGCGATAGGTAATCAGCCCAACGGTTTTAATATCAATGACGAAGTCGGTGCCACTGCACCAGAGGCCCTGTCATTGGCGGTACGAGCCAATCATGCTGATATAGGTATTGCATTAGACGGTGATGCAGATCGGCTTTTGATGGTCGATAAAAATGGCAAAATTTACGATGGCGATCAATTGCTTTATCTGATGGTGCTAGATCGCATGGCGATTGGTCCAGTTGCCGGTGCGGTTGGTACTTTGATGACGAATATGGCAGTGGAGTTGGCATTTAAGGAATTGGGCGTAGGCTTTATTCGCGCCAAAGTCGGTGATCGATATGTGCTGGAACAAATGCAGCAACAAGGATGGCTATTGGGCGGCGAAGGCTCAGGGCATTTACTCTGCTTAGACAAACATACGACGGGCGATGGTATTGTTTCAGCGCTTCAAGTATTGTCGGCCTTAAAACGCAAGGGCAAAGCCTTAGATCAATGTTTTGAAAATCTGAGCTTATTTCCACAAGTGTTGATCAACGTGAGAGTGACATCCGGTTTTGATTGGCAAACGAATGCCGCATTGATCGCAGAAAAAGCACTGGTGGAAAAAGAATTAGCGGGACAGGGGCGTGTCTTAATACGTGCCTCGGGCACCGAGCCTTTAATTCGCGTAATGGTAGAAACCTCGGATGCCGATCTTGCGAATAGCATGGCGCGACGCCTTGCGAATTGCCTCAATTAATTTTGTGCGATACAAGAATGGATTCTCGTTTCATTCGACATTCATTCTTGATGTTAGCAGCGATACCCTGTAATATTCAGCCTTCTGATTTTTCGCTCTTGTTGAGTTGAAAAATGCGCGTGCGTCGGTAGCTCAGTTGGATAGAGCAATGCCCTTCTAAGGCATGGGTCGGGGGTTCGAACCCCTCCCGACGCACCAAAAATACCGTTTTAAATCAATGACATAAGAAAATATATCCAATCTTTAAAGGTTGGATTTTTTATTTGTGGGCTTTTTGTGGGCTTATTCTGCAAGTGATAAGCTCGTGGAAAATACCGGCCGCGCAGTTTGGATACCACATCAATTAACTCGGCTAAATTTTTAGCTCAGTAGTACCGGCCGCGCAGTTTGGATACCACCGCCGGTTGTCGGGGTTTTTCATGAAACGGGCACTTGCCGACTAATCCCGCGAGTAGAATCCCTTTCGGGTGGCCTACTCAGCCATCTTAAAACTACATGAACGTAAATTCGCCGCCGTCATACACACTGGTCTGATCTTCATCAGATACGGTGATTCGACTCAAGCTCATTAAAGTGGCCGCTATACCGTCAATCCTGCTCGTGCTCTTGGACTTGGACGGCTTCATATTTCCCGCTGCATCTTGTTCAATCTGTACATTGCTTGCCATCCATGCGAGTACCGGATTAGATCCATGATTGATTTGTTTGCTAAGAATGCGCCGCTCAAGCTCTTTGGTTGGTGCGCTCAGGCTTGCGAAGCCTTGACCGTGTCCAATCATCGCGAAACCATCGCCGCTTAATTGTGTGCTGATCTGTGTAGCGTTCCATCTATCGACCGCTATTTCCTTGATCTGGTAGATTTCTGCCAGTTCGTTTATCTTGTTGCGGATAACGTCATAGTCAATTACCGCGCCTTCTGTGGCGATAATGTGGCCTTGTCGAACCCATGTTGCATAATCTGTGTGGTCGCGCTCAGATCGCCGTTTAATGCCTTCCTCTGGCACAAAAAAGAAGCACTTTAGATAGACAATTCCATCGACTGGAAAACCCACGACAAGCGCCGCACTATCGGTGGTGCTTGCCAGATCTAAACCGGCGTAACAGTGACGGCCTTCTAGCTCTATTTGATCGCCGCCGCAAACGTCCCAAAGCTCGGACGGTATCCATCTGGTGTTTGACTCAGTCCAAATATTTAACAGTAGCCGTTTGAACGTGTTTTCATAGGACGGCATTTGCTTTGCTTTCTCACACTCAGCAGCAAAATATTCTTCTTTGACTGATACGCCAAGACCTGGGTGCGCCTTGTTCCATGTTGCCGGTAAAGTCCAATCATCATCTTTGCCAGCTTCATAAATAATCGGTAAAAATGCTGGATCATTTATCAATCCATCACGGACTTTGCAGGCATATTCATATTGAGCATAAAAGAATGAATGCTTGTCATATCCGGCGGTGCTAATCATTACCGCGAGCGGTTGCCGCCTAGCGCCTGTGCTGGTCGTGAGCACATCCCATAGTTCTTGGTTAGGCATGGCGTGACCTTCATCAAGGACAATGCCGCTTGCAGAGAAGCCGTGTTTTGAATTGGAATCACTCGATAGAACTTTATAACTTGATCCGGTGGACGGTACGACAATGGATTGCTTATAGACCGTTGCTCGATCTCTCAGCGGTTGTGAGGCATCGATCATGCCCTTGGCCATATCAAACACAATGCGCGCCTGCTCTCTATCTACTGCAGCGGAATAAACTTCTGCCGCTGGTTCGTTATCCGCAAAAAGTAGGTATGACGCAATGCCAGCCGCGAGCATGGATTTACCTGCTTTACGTGGGATCTGGATTAAACACGTTCTATATTTTCTTGTGCCGTCTTGTCGCTTCCAGCCAAACAGCGGCCGGATTATCTGGTCAGCCTGCCAGTCGGACAGAATAAACGGTTGGCCTTTCCATTCGCCTTTGGTGTGAGTTAAGCATTTTGCGAAAAATTGAACCGCTCGTTCTGCCGCTTCTTTGTCGTACCAAAATTCAGTTGCAACTATTTCAGGGCTTTTTACTTGCTTTTTACGTACTCGTTTTTTTTGAATAGTATCACTGGAAGAATTGAGCAAAATCATCTCCCTTCGCTGGTGGTGCAATCGATAGCTTGGCACGCGCCGCCGGTGTCAAACCTAACTCAGCAGCATAGGCGCGCATCTGTCCTAACAATGCCGCCTTCAATGGTTCGCCTGATTTCGCCGTTGCTGCTATTTCGCCGTAAGTGACACAATGACCAATCAAGATTGAATGATCCACTTTAGTGAGTACGCCCATTAGATCCAATGCAGGAACGATTCTTTTCCATTCTTCCAAAGCATCGCCAGTAAGCCACGCAGGGCAGGCCGGTGAGCCTGTTGGTGGCATTGGTTCATTTACTGTCAGTGGTCGACGTCCGGCATTGCCAGATAGCTTTTTAATCGCTGTTGGTGTTGGTCTGGTCATAATTTACCCCAAATCTTTGACTGCGCCCGAGTGCGTAAGGCTGAACAGTCGGTTCGTGGCGCTTTACTTCTGGTGATTTTCTCTTGCTCGCCTATCCCTTGCAGTTTTTTTTGAGTGGCACGAACGGCACAAGCCGCGAAGATTTGAGCGTAGGTTGTTACTAGCATCATCATCGATGTGATCCACATCCAAAGACAGACGAACCCGTCCGAGCTGTTCGCACTCATAACATAAAGGTTGTTCTGTAAGTACCAATGAGCGAAGCCGCCGCCATGCTGCGCCATTAAGTGCCAACGTTCTGTTTGGTGTTAGTGTCTTTACTCGATCCGGTAACATCTTTACTCGGACTGGATTGTGCATCTTGAGTGCTGGTGGCATGGTCTGGCCTCGGTAAGTTTTCTAATTTGCAGACGTAATCAACAGTGAGCCAACCTGACTCAATGCCTGATTTGTAAAACGCTGCTCGGTTGGCACTGTCGCCACGTAGTAAGCCTTCAACATTGTGTTCTGCGAAGTAAATACGGCGTCCTGACTCAGTAAGTAA
>CAYXJI010000280.1:0-232 GCA_964465175.1 uncultured Burkholderiaceae bacterium
GGGTTAAACTAAATAAAACTTCCACCAAAATCGTACTAGCAAGAGCGAGCAAACTGCATCAAGCGGCCAATGCCTGCGCTAGTTCATCGTTCGTGTTTGACTCGGAGGGGCGGTATTGTAACCGTTCTGTCGGCCGACTATCAAAAAACATGTTGACCGCCGCCAATTGTTCCTCGCAAGTTTCCAATTTATTCATTTGCTGACGAAAAGCTTCGCCATCTACCAAATCTTC
>CAYXJI010000280.1:242-459 GCA_964465175.1 uncultured Burkholderiaceae bacterium
AGCCTATGTGTTTGCGCGCTGTGCGTACGCCCATAAACTCGCCATAAAAAGCATAATGCTCTCGCAAATGGCGATCTAATAAGGCGCTCACTTCGGAGACCAAGGGTGCTGGCAGGTGAGTGCCGGTTTGCAAAAAGTGATCGATCTCGCGAAATATCCACGGTCGACCTTGAGCGGCACGTCCTATCATGATCGCATCGGCACCCGTCACTTCTAA
>CAYXJI010000280.1:469-5514 GCA_964465175.1 uncultured Burkholderiaceae bacterium
TTAGCCTTCTCAGGTGTCGTGATATCGCCATTGGCCACCACCGGAATATTGACCAGTGCTTTGACCGCAGCGATGGTGTCATACTCGGCCGCGCCCTTGTAGCCATCGGCGCGGGTGCGGCCATGCAAGGTCAACATCGCAATGCCAGCCGACTCGGCGATACGCGCGATTTGCAAGGCATTTTTATTCGCTCTATCCCAGCCGGTACGAAACTTTAAAGTGACTGGCACGTCGACGGCGGAGACCACTGCATCGAGAATTTCAGCGACCAATTTTTCATCTTGCAACAAAGCCGAACCGCACCAAGCGTTACAGACTTTTTTGACGGGACAGCCCATGTTGATATCGATAATTTGCGCGCCTTTATCGACATTGTATTTGGCGCACTCCGCTAACATCTTAGGATCAGCACCAGCGATTTGCACCGCTTTGGGTTCCATCTCACCTTCATGATTAGTACGACGGGTGGACTTTTCGGTTTCCCATAATTTCGGATTCGAAGCAGCCATCTCCGACACCGCATAGCCCGCGCCCAAGTCTTTGCACAATTGGCGAAATGGTCTATCCGTCACGCCAGCCATGGGCGCGACAAAAATATTATTCTTTAGCTGATAGGAGCCAATGTGCACGGTGCTAAACCTTGGGAGAGTCGGAGGAATTTCGAGGAAGCGCTATTCTACCCGAAAAGCTGCCTAAATAATTAGCAAAATCGCCCGCCGAGGCGAACAATATTTTTTAATTTAGAGCGGGTTTTCAATAGACTTTTTGATGAAACTTTGTTTGATTAACTAGTAGGGCTTAGCAACAAGCGCTTAGCAAAAGGACGACAAACAATATTCGCTCAAATTTTGAAGCGCCCTTAATGTACAACTAGGCTTGTTTTAGTAATTGCGCTAACAATTGATCGAGTTCCACAAAAGAAGGCTCGCCAACGTAGCGCTTAATGATCTTCCCTTGCTTATCAATCACAAAGGTAGTCGGGGTGAGTTTCACATCGCCATAGGCCTGTGCAATTTTACCGTCAACATCTAAAACTACCTGAAATGGTAACTGTCTTGTCTCGGTAAAATTCAGTACATAATTCGGTGGGTCGTAGCGCATTGCGACCGCAAAAAACTCCAATCCTTGGCTGCGGAATTTTTCATAGCTGGCGATCATCTGCGGCATTTCTTTGATGCAGGTCGTGCATGAAGTCGCCCAAAAATTCACCATATAGACTTTGCCTTGCAAGCTCTGGGTGCTGGTTTTATTGCCTTGCAGATTGGTGAAACTCAAGGCGGGCGCGGTTTGCTTGCTATTGAGCGATTGATAGGCGAAGAAACTCGCAAGCACCAGCAAAGCCGATAACAACAAAGTCCAAGTGAGTTTCTTTGAATTGTTCGATGCCATAAGTGAAAATCATCAGCGAGTGAAGTAAGCCAGAATTATACGTGGGTTCCGCGCCTTAAGTATGCAGCCTAGGAGAATTAAGCTAGCTCAAGCTCTAGCGGCTAACCAGGCGTTAGGGGCCAGCGGCCGAGAATACAAAAATCCTTGCAAAGAATCACAACCATTTCTTACCAGGTACTCAGCTTGCGCTTCGGTCTCTACCCCTTCTGCCACAACCTTCAATCCAAATTGTTTCGCCACCGATAAAATAGAACCGACAATCGCTGTGCCATTCGCATCGCTAGGAATGTCTTGTACAAAACTTTTATCGATTTTTAATTCATACAAAGGTAAGCGTTTTAAATAATTCAAACTAGAGTATCCGGTGCCAAAATCGTCAATCGAAAAACGTATGCCTAAAGCTGATAATCTGGACATTCTAGAAATCGTCTCTTGCAGATCATCGATGAACAAACCTTCGGTGACTTCGAATATCAAATGCGAGCCTTCGAGCTGATAGTGAGACAAGATGGCACTAACTTTATCGACAAAATCGATTTGTCGAAATTGCTTAGGACTCACATTGATCGACAAAGGAAAGTGGCAAGCATGCTCACGCAATAGCAGAACCACTTCGCACGCCTGAGCGATGACCCAATCGCCCATTTTCACAATCAAACCAGACTCCTCAGCCAAAGGAATAAATACCACTGGCGACACGCTACCGCGTTCACGGCTATGCCAACGCATCAACAATTCGGCACCAACTGGCTCACCCGCCAGATTTACTTGTGCCTGCATCACCATTTGCAACTCACCAAGATCCTGCGCTTTTGCCAAATCACGCTCCAAGGTCATGCGCTGCTCGACTTCTATTTGCATCTTTCCTTCGAAGAAGGCGATTTGATTTCTGCCGGCGGACTTCGCTCGATACATGGCCGTATCCGATTCTCGCAACAAGTCATCCACCGATTGCCCGATTTTGGGCAAGAGCGTCACGCCGATACTGCAACCCGTATTGTAAACTTGTCCGTCGATGGCAAAATCATGCGCGAGCTCGACGCGAATTTTGTCTGCAATGGTTAAGGCCAGTTTGCCTGCAACTTCAATATGATCATCTAATTGATCCACCAAGACCACGAACTCATCACCGCCGATACGGGCAACCGTATCGACTTCACGCAGAATCGACGACAAACGTTTGGCTACCTCAATCAACAACACGTCGCCTATCGAGTGGCCGCGCGCATCGTTAATGGTCTTGAAGTGATCAAGATCAATGAACAACACAGCACTAAATTGACCCGTACGCTGCGCGCTCGCCAGCAATACTCCCATGCGATCACGTAGTAATCGGCGGTTGGGCAAGCCGGTTAAGACATCAAAAAAAGCCAAACGATAAATATCAAACTCAGCTTTTTTGCGCTCCGAAATATCACGCTCTATCGCCACATAATTACTACATTCACCGTCACTATTATTAATGGGTTGGATATCTACTTCCAACCAAAATTCCTTGCCTGCTTTGTTGTAACTAATGATTTCGGAATGTATAGATTGCTGTTGATGCATGGCAGTATGAATGCGTGCAATCTCATGTGGCTCTGAGTTTTGCCCATATAAAATATCTAGGCTTTGACCGATTACGTCGCTGCGACTATAACCCGTCAATCGTTCAAATGCCTGATTCACAAACACCAGTTTCGGCCCTTGCTGGCTGAGATCATTGTCGGTAATCATGACCATATCGTTCAGATTCTCAACCGCCGCAGAAATGAGACGCAATTCCTCATTGACCTTACGCAAGGATTTTTGTTCACGCTTGAGAGAGAGGCTCACTTCGACTTGCTTTCTCAAAGACTCTTCGAGACGACGCAAGAGGACACCGCACGTAATCGTGATCACCGAGCTGATAAAAGTGAAATTGAGCGTAATGATGATCCATCGCAAAAACGGGCGGACGTGATAGCGATCAAATTGCAAATCAATATCCGCTAAAAACCCTATGCAAAGCAATGTAATAGCATTGATGACTAAGACCGCGACAGCAGGCCGCAGCCCCAATAACAGCGCAGTGAGCACTGGCACCGCCATCAAATAAATTTGGCTAACCGGCCCGACTTTCAATAGAAAAAAGACGCCGACTAAATAAACGATAAGAAGATAGTTCCAGCAACGAACACGGAAATTCAAGCCACGCCAACGCCACAAGGTAAACAGCCAGCCTATGGCCAGCACATCGATCAAAACGATGGAATAGAGCTGATCTCTTATTGCCAATAAAATACTCGGCACAGCAGTTAAACCGCCCAAGCACATGGTGACCAATAAAATCGCCGAAAGCATCTCATCACGCCACACCGCCAAATCTCTAGTTGGCAGGCGCTGCGCTCGCAAGAATCGACGTAGATAGTACTGGAATATTTTCAATTACCATGCTCCTAGCTTGCGAATCTGATCCGAGAATCTGGGCGACGAGTATGAGCGATGACATGAGTTAATTAAGTGCGGTGAACACAGCGTGTGAATACGGTAGCTTAAGAAACAAAATAGATGACATCGACAGCATAAGTGTTCTTTTATACCCTGTTTCCACCTTGCTGAAAAGTATTTTTTAATCGAATATTCTCATGCATCATCATTCCAGAAAGAGGCGATGCAAAATACAACTTAAGGAATATCGGCACCCTGTGCGGCACGCCACAAGTCAAACCAATGCTCGCGCGACAATTGCAAATGTGCCGCCTGCACCGCCTCCTTCAGCACCGCTACCCGGCTAGAGCCGGTCAATACCAAGGGCCGACTAGGTAAGTTTAATAACCATGCTAATGCGACACAAGAAACACTCACCTCCAAGCGCTCCGCAATCGTGTCGAGAGCAACACGAATGCGCTGCGCATCGGCGCCGCTATCACTAAAAATACTGCCGCCCGCGAGCGCCGACCAAATCATAGGCGCGATACGCAGGCGCTGGCATAAATCAAAACAACCATCGTAGATCGGTGCCATTTGCATCAAAGAACATTCCACCTGATTGCTAACTAAAGGATACCGCGAGTGCAGCAATTCAAACTGCGCGTGGCTAAAATTAGACACGCCAAAATATTTCACGATGCCGCGCTCTTGTAGATGCGTAAAAGCTGCCGCTATCTCGTCCGCCTCCATTAAAGGATCAGGTCGGTGTATCAACATTAAATCGATTGCGTCAATCTGCATACTACGCAGTGAGTTTTCGGCGGAAGCAATGATGTGTTCCCGTGTTGTATTGTAGATATGTGAGGTTTGCGCGGGACGCAAGGCCGCAGGGAATTGAATTCCGCATTTCGTCACAATTTGAAATTGCGTACGCAAAGAAGGCATTTCAGCAAATGCCTCGCCCAATAAAAGCTCACTAGTGTAATCACCATAGATATCGGCCTGATCGATGGTGGTGATACCTAACGCTAAGGCTGCTTGCAAAAACGCTACTCGTTGCGTGGGATTCATTTGCCACGAAGACAAACGCCACAATCCAAGCACGATGCGAGAAAATTCAGGGCCGTTCGGTGCTATTTGTAAACGCGGGCTCATCATCATGTCGGATTTTCTTTAAAAAGGTAGGACTTACGCAAAACCGCCCCAACGTCGTTGTTGCCGCCTCGCCGTGCTCAAGCACTGTCTTCGTCGGCACGCCTAGC
>CAYXJI010000281.1:0-5509 GCA_964465175.1 uncultured Burkholderiaceae bacterium
AAAACGGATCGCCAACACCAAACGCGGTAAACGTGGGTGGTTTTTGTTGCACATACCCGTCCATGTAAATGTTTTTAGTTTTGGCGGCTGAAAAAAAGTAAGGGGCAAAGGCTTAACCGAAGCTGGCGTACTTGCGCCATTGCTAGATGTTCGCCTTACTGACCTTACAGGGGCGCGTATAGCAGCATGGCTGGCAAAAGAAACCATCACCAGACCAACGCGCACCGCCCTAGCGTTTCGCTTGTTATCGGTGTTTATCAATTGGTGTAATTCGCACGATGAATACAAAGGGTTAGTACCTGATGGCGCGTGTAAGGCTGATAAAGTTAAAAACGAACTCCCCGCCAAGAACTCTAAATCAGGCGACAGCTTACAACGTGAACAATTGCCGATGTGGTTTAAAGCCGTTCGACAAATCGCCAACCCCGTTCAATCTGCCTATTTGCAAGCCCTCTTGCTAACTGGCGCGCGCCGTCGTGAACTTGGGGCACTACAGTGGGAAGACATTGATTTTCAGTGGAATACATTAACCATACGCGACAAAGTAGAGGGCGAACGAACAATTCCCCTTAGCCCCTTTGTTTCGCAACTTTTAGCCGCCCTACCTCGCCGCAATGAATGGGTGTTTAGCTCACCCGCTGCCAAGAATGGGCAACTGGTGGAACCATCACCTGCCCACAAAAAAGCATTGATAGCCGCTGGACTACCAGACATTACATTACATGGCTTGCGCCGTTCGTTTGGTTCACTCGCAGAATGGACAGAAACCCCCGCTGGCATCGTCGCACAAATCATGGGACACAAACCAAGCGCCACCGCTGAAAAACACTACCGCGACCGCCCTATAGACTTACTGAGGATGTGGCACGTTAAATTAGAGGCGTGGATATTAGAGCAAGCGCAAATTAAGTTCATACCAACACAGGCGGGTTTGCGTGCAGTGAAATAATTCAACACCTGTCAACATGCAGTATCAAAAAGTAGTATCATTAAACATGAACAGCACACACACGAACACACTTACTGAAATATTCACCGACCCCGTAGGCGGCTCGATTGAATGGCGCAAGATAGAAGCCTTGTTTGTCGCTTGCGGTGCAATCACCATCGAAGGCAATGGCTCACGTGTACGGTTTGAATTAAACGAGATAGTTGCTACTTTTCATAGACCGCACCCTGAAAAGGAAGCAAAGCGGTATCAGGTGCGCGATGCAAGAGAATTTTTGATTAAGGCAGGAGTTACACCATGAACATAATGACCCACAAAGGCTATTTAGCCAAAATTGAATATTCGGACGAAGACGCGCTTTTTGTTGGACGATTGGCGGGGATTGATGACGTGATTGGGTTTCACGGCGAATCAGTAGGCGAACTACGAACGGCCTTTATCGAAGCGGTAGAAGATTATCTCGATACCTGTAAAAAGCTAGGCAGAAAACCGCAAAAAACTTATTCAGGAAAATTCGTCGTACGCGTAGAACCTGAGATACATGCACGCGCCGCCATAGCCGCGCAAGCAGAAGGCAAGAGCCTTAACGCATGGATAGGCGATGCCATCACCAAGAAGCAATTGGCGCACTCTTAAAAACCACTTTCAAACATCAAGCTAGTTCGACGGAACGAAAAGCGGAGACCTTCCCCCCTGCTTGTTGCCTTATTCAATGAAGGATAACGCTTAAAGGTGTGCAATGAATATTGTTTATGAAACACTAATGTATGGACAACTGATGCCGCGCACAATATGGACAGGAAGTAGAATAACCGACACAGAACCTTTGACATTGGATGAGGCCTCAAAATTTGCAAGCAAACATGCTGGAACAGAAATAACGATTAAAGACTTCTTACGTGCCGCTGGACGAGGAGAAATATCATTGAGGGCAATCACTCATAAACAGGCTAGATTGCATAAATTCGACGGTGGAATTTACTGCAACGAAGGAACGGACGCAGAAAATATTATACCTCGAGGGTCAATTCAAAGGTTGCCAATTTCCGCCTGTCGTCAGCTTGCCAACACAGACCGCGCATCGTGGAGAACAATTGATGGTTTTATCGCGAGCGATGGTGAAATTATGAGATACGATATTGCATGCCTAATGGATGATGAATCAGACTTTGAAACAAGCCTCGAAGATTGCCGCGTTACAGGCCGTGATGTTCATGCATTAGCTGACGCATACATTGAGGATGGATTAAATCAAAATAATGATGACAAATCTATAAATAATGCCAATAACTCGACGATGGTACACAAGTTAAAAAACCGCACATCACCTTTGGATGCTGAAATCACAAAGGCAAAGAGCTTAGCAATTGATAAGACAAGCCCACAAAGTGTATTTGAAGAGCTAAAGAAAATGGCAATTAATAAGGAAGGCGCATTGGTTGGCTATTCATCGGATGGGGTGCAATATATGGGGAAAACATTCGAATCTAACGAAACCCCTGACGTCTTCACCCTTAAAAACTTGCGCGATAGGATGAATTCCAAAAGCGCGAAAAGGCGGGCTAAGACTGAATAGAGCTTCGCAAAGCGTACACCTATAAGAGAAAACTACATCAAAAAATAAAGTGAAATCCTCATCAATGAACAAGAGGGTTTCAAAATGCAAAACACTTCAATTCAACAACTACAACAAGACGCTCAAGCGGCAACTGCTGCAAAGCGTTTAATCAACTTCCCTCCACTAAACCAAGAAACGCGCAGCCATGTAGATACTGGCTGTGCTGCCTATCATTTAAACCGAAAAGACCAGACATTAAGGGCATGGGCGTGCTTAGAAAATGGCCCGATTCGCCCGATACGTATATCTGGCCGCCTTGCTTGGTCGGTTGATAGCATCAAGCAATTATTAAATGGGAGTGCCACAAAATGAAAAAAGGCCAAATCCCTTTACTAGCAGAATTGACCCTTGGCGCAACTAAGGATTGTACTGCAAAACTCAATACTAAATTTTCGGGAACAGATAACCCGCGACACTTGCGCGTTATCTATTCACTGGAAATTCGCCCACGCAAACGGGAAGAAGTTGACCGCATTGCTGGCGCTTCAAATAGCCCTGAATTGATAGCAGAACTTAGACGGCGCGGCTTACATATTCCTTGCCACCGAGCACCAGCGATAGACCGCGATGGCTTTCCAATTAAATACGGCGTGTATTCGTTGACTGATGACGACCGACGCAAATTAAAAATATGGAAACGCAAAGGCGGTAAGAAATGAAAGATAACATTATTTTTTGTGCGACCCTGTTAGATGCTTTTACCCGTGTTGGCATGACCTACCCCGAAAGGGGTATGGTTGCGGGTAAATTGCTTAGATTCTCAACCAATGGCAAACCCACCGACACGGCGGGATGGTGCAAGCTTTATCCCGATGGGATGGGGGCTGCCTTCGGGTGCAATCGTGAAGGCACGTCGTATATCTGGCAACTGAGAGACGCAAACGCACCAGCCCCAAGCCCGACAGAGCGCAAAGAAGCCAAAGCAAAAGCAGACGAACAACGCAAACAGGCTGATATTGAACAAGCCGCGCAATATGCGAAGGCTGCTGATAATGCATTGGCTATTTATGGCAAAACGACAGACATAGACCTGCAACACACTTACATCACGAGGAAGAAAATAATTCCATATCACGCGCGCCAAAATCATGATGGTTCTATCGTGCTTCCTGTATTTGCGAGTGACGGCACATTGCAGAGCTTACAAACGATTCACCCTGATGGCACAAAGAAATTTTTGTACAACGGCAAAATGAAAGGCGGCCGATTATTTATTGGCGACCCTGCAAACGGCTTGCCTTTGGTGTTGGCTGAAGGATGGGCGACAGGATGCAGTATTCACGAAGCAACGGGGGAAATTGTGGTGGTCGGATATTCAGGCTCTAATTTGGCGGTGGTTGCGGCTGACTTGAGGCTACATTTTCCCGATTCATTATTGCGGGTGGCTGGCGACTTAGACGCACATGGCAAAGGCTTAGAATATGCCCAAGCCGCTGCCGCTGCTGGTTCGCCTGCTGTAGTTGTAATGCCTGTATTTTCTGATGGTAGAGCGTCGGGAGATTTTAACGACCTTCACCAAACAGAGGGACTGGAAGCGGTACGCTTGCAACTGGCAGCGCAATTAGACTTAACTTCGCGGAATGTTGCACCATTCATGCAACCGCTTTTATATAGTTGCGATGCGCGCGACGGTACAGCCACGACACGCCCACTCACCGAACTAGGCAACGCACAACGCTTATATGATATGGCTGGCGAGCGCCTAAAATATATTCATGATGCTAAATCTTGGATTATCTGGCACGACTCATCATGGGTATGGAATGGTGGCGATGCAGTACGCAATATTGCAGCCAAACTACCAACACAAATTTATGCTGAAGGATGCGACCATAAAAACGATGCCGAACACTTCGCCAAGTGGTCTAGGAAATCGCAAGAGGAAAAAACGCTTAAAGCGGCCGTTTCCATGCTATCGGACTTTGCGCAAATACGACTACCACTAGCAACCATTGATGCTGACCATTTCACAATTGGCTTCAATAACTCGACACAAATCATTAACCTTTGCGATGGTACGATACGACCCGCTAGACCTTCAGACTACATTACCAAGAGCTTAGGCGTGCAGTCTATCGGGGATGCTACAAAGGCTACTGGATGGTTTCAATTCTTAGACCAAGTATTCAGTGGCGACCAAGAACTAATCGACTGGATAAAGCGATTTTGCGGCTACCTTCTAACAGGTTCGACACGAGAACAAATATTCTTGTTTTGCTATGGGCATGGGGCAAACGGTAAGAGTGTTTTTATTGAAGTCTTAAAGCACATCATAGGCGACTATAGCCGCGCGATTGCATCCGAAACACTGAGCGAAAGCAAACGGGCTGCTGGTGGCGCGACACCTGACCTTGCCGCGCTAATTGGTGCAAGGTTGGTGATATGTTCCGAGACAGAAGACAATACTGCGATGGCCGAATCATTGGTAAAAAGCTTGGTATCTGGTGACAGTATGGCCGTTCGCCCTTTGTATTGTGGTTCAATTCAATTTACGCCAAACTTTAAGCTGGTGATGGCTGGCAACCATAAACCAATTGTGCGCGGAAACGATAACGGCATCTGGCGACGTGTAAGACTGGTTCCATTTAATCGAACCTTTACACCAGAAGAACGCGACCCGCACTTACTCACCAAACTAAGGGAGGAAACGTCGCACATTCTGGCGTGGATGGTACAGGGTTGCATTGAATGGCAGAGTATTGGACTAAGCGCGACACCTTCAATAATTCGACAGGCTACGGACGCCTATCAAGTTGACCAAGACTTAATAGGAAATTGGCTGAATGAATGCGCGACAGTAGATAAATATACTGAAACGCAAGCGAGCGACTTATACGCCAATTACAAAATATGGTGTCTTGATAACGGGTTAAGGCCAGCGAGTGCGGTATCACTTGGACGGCGACTTAGTGAACGTGGTTTTTTCAACCGAAAGTCTAATG
>CAYXJI010000282.1:0-5491 GCA_964465175.1 uncultured Burkholderiaceae bacterium
ATAATATTTTAATATTTGATGAATGTTAATCAACATAAAGAAATGCAATATTAAGCGGACTCATAATCCGTTGGTACCGTGTTCGACTCACGGGAGGCCCACCAATTTTTTGATGTTGTTGATGCGATATCGTCTAATTTTTAATCAAAAAATTTCCTATTCCGCTCTGAAAAGAAGATATCAACACGCATAGTGTTATAATGCGCGACTATTGAAATACACCCACGCCTTTACTTTTGCTGACGCAACATCACGAATTTCCTCACTTGATGCCGTGTTAGACCCACGGGAGGCACACTATGCAAAACATGACCGATACCCCGTTACAGACAGCCGTTGAGCCAGTCGCTGATACCCTTCGTTTTGATTCCTTTGGTTTAGCGCCAGAAATTTTACGTGCCTTAAATGATCAAGGATACGTACATCCAACGCCAATTCAAGCACAGGCGATTCCTGTCGTTTTGCAAGGTCGTGACGTGATGGGTGCAGCGCAAACTGGGACGGGTAAAACGGCTGGTTTTTCTCTGCCGATTATTCAATTGTTGATGGCGCATGCTAACAATAGTGCATCGCCCGCACGTCACCCTGTGCGTGCTTTGATTTTGACACCGACTCGTGAGTTGGCTGATCAGGTAGCGGATAATGTGAAAGCTTATTCTCGCCACACGCATTTACGTGCGACGGTGGTGTTTGGTGGCGTCGACATGGCACCGCAAACAGCGATTTTACGTAATGGTGTTGAGATTGTGATTGCGACACCTGGGCGCTTGTTGGATCATGTACAGCAAAAAACAGTGAACTTGTCGCAGACCCAAATCCTGATTATGGATGAAGCAGATCGTATGTTGGACATGGGATTTTTGCCAGATTTGCAGCGTATCATTAATCTGTTGCCGAAACAACGTCAGAACTTGATGTTCTCAGCAACGTTTTCGCCAGAAATCAAAAAACTGTCAGCTAGCTTTTTGAACGATCCCGTGACGATAGAAGTGGCACGCAGCAATGCGACCGCTGAAAACGTGACGCAGGTTTTGTACAAGGTCGCTGAAGACGAAAAACGTGATGCGGTCGCCTTTATTATTCGTGAGCGTGGTTTGAAACAAGTCATCGTGTTTTCGAATACGAAGATCGGTGCTTCGCGTGTAGCAGTGCATTTGGTTAAGCAAGGTATCAAGGCAACTGCGATTCACGGTGATAAATCTCAACAAGAGCGGATGGCAGCATTAGAGGCGTTTAAGCGCGGTGAAGTAGAAATTTTGGTTGCTACGGACGTTGCGGCACGCGGTTTGGATATTTCCGAAATGCCGTGCGTCATTAACTTCGATTTGCCGTACAACGCAGAAGATTATGTACACCGTATCGGGCGTACCGGTCGCGCAGGTGCGAAGGGTGATGCGATTTCTTTGCATACCGATAAAGACGAGCGTTTGTTGGTAGATATCGAGAAATTGATTAAACAGAAAATCGTGCGTTTGCAATTGGCCGGTTTTATCGCAACTTCATTGCATACTGAACGTAAAGTTGCTTCGTTTTCTGATCGAGGCGATAGGGGCGACCGCAACGAACGTGCTAGTGCGAATAAACAAGTTGATCGTCCTGCGCGCAGTTATCAGCCGCCGCGTGAGAAAGTTGATCCATGGTTTTTAAAACCCTATGAACCTAGTGCTAGTCCTGCACAGGTAAAGGCTGGATTGGGTGCTAAGGCTGATCCCGCCAAACCGCAGAAGAAAGCGGCATTATTGGGTGGTTTTGGGAAGATGTCGTAATTGAACCTGAAAGTCTGATAGCCAATATCGTTATAGCTTGTTAGTATTAAGTTATGAATGAAGAACCGGAAAGCATTTTTGTTTGCCGGTTTTTTTATTTCTTCTACTTAATGACGGTAGACGACACCTAGATATCGCAAAGACCAGGCTGACGTTGCTTCTTGCCAAAATGTAGGCAGATCATATGTATCGGATGTTAATTGTAATTCGAGAAATTGTGCCGCCGGAAGTAGCGCGTCTTTCAGTAAATCATTGTCGCCCTTATCAAATGCCAAAGCGCCGGTTTGTTTAGATAGCTTCTCGCCAGCTTGATTGACGACTACCGGAACATGTAAATAGCTGGGCGTCGGTAGTTGCAGTAATCGTTGCAAGTAGATTTGTCGGGCGGTGGAATCTAATAGGTCTGCGCCGCGCACAATAGCATTAATGCCTTGCGCAGCATCATCTACCACAACTGCTAATTGGTAAGCCCAAAATCCGTCTGCACGTTTTAAAACAAAATCGCCAACCTCACGACTGAGATCCTGACTTTGCTTTCCTAACAGGCGATCCTCAAATTGAACTTGAGTCGCCTCGCCGTCGGGTACTCGCAGGCGAAATGAGCGCGCGGCTTTGCCATTCTGTATGCCGTCACGGCAAGTGCCTGGATAGATTTGACTATCCTCTAAACCTGCACGTAGACGAGAGTCTGCAATTTCTTTGCGTGAACAGCTGCAGGCAAATACGTGCTCCTCTAATTTGTCTAGGGCTTGTTGATACAAAGTCGTACGTTGACTCTGCCAGGTAATTTCGCCATCCCATTGCATGCCGCAGCGTTGCAATGAGGCGATGATATCGGTGTCTGCGCCCCGTACATTGCGATCAAAATCAAGATCTTCTATGCGTAACAGCCATTCGCCATGATGCGCTCTGGCATCTAGATAACTAGCCATAGCCGCTACCAAAGAACCGAAATGTAGAGGGCCAGTGGGTGAAGGGGCGAAGCGGCCGCGATAAGTGACTGACATGCAGATGAGTGGTGGAAATTGAGTGAAAGGACGCAAGCCTTAAGTCTAACAAATATTCATAGGCGACTAAGTTGTTCGCGCAATAAAATTTCTCAAAAATAATAAAGACAGCGATAAAATCATGGCTGTCTTTATTAACTTCTCAGTCACCACAGGGGCTAATCCGCAGGTATTTGTTCCTTACTCATTTTCTTGCAATGAGGGCAGGATTTTGCTTCGATATACCAAGGGGATAATTGTTCGCGGGGTGTGACAACGGCTCGGCATGCATAGCATTGCGTTGTGTCGGTTGCTTCCAGTTTGGGATTCAATGCTGTGCGGTAGTCAAACACAAAGCAGTCACCATGATAATGATCGCCACCGACTTCTTCGAAATATTTCAAAATGCCACCTTCGAGTTGATAGACGCTATCAAAGCCGACGTTTTGCATATGAATGGCAGCCTTCTCACAGCGAATGCCACCGGTACAAAAGGTGACGACTGTTTTATCGTTCAAGGCATCGCGGTTGGCTTCTATGACGGCAGGGAATTCGGTGAATTTGCTTATGCGGTAATCAATGGTATTGTCAAAGCTGCCGACATCGACTTCGAAATCATTGCGCGTATCGACCATGACCACAGGTTTGCCATTGTCATCATGACCTTGATCCAGCCAGCGTTTCAGCGTCTTCGCTTCGACTGACGGCGCGCGCCCATCTTCCGGCTTAATCAAAGGCATACGCATGGTAATGATCTCTGGCTTGATTTTTACCAGTAATTTTGTGAAGGGCTGATGGTCAGAGAAGCTCTCTTTAGCCACAATATCGGCAAAGCGAATATCACTGTGTAACCAATTCATGTAGGCATCAATTTCATGGCGTAATCCGGCCAAAAACATATTGATGCCCTCAGGTGTCAACAGTACTGTGCCTTTTAGATTTAGCTCCTGACATTTGGCGATGAATTCAGGCCGTTTTTCTGCCGTATCGCTAAAGGTGATGAATTTATAGGCAGAAATATTAACGTAGGGGGTGGTAGCTGATTGCATGAGAAACTTTATGTGAAAAATTAATTAAGTCTTTGATTTTCCAGCATTATAAGATGAAAGTAGGGGGGGAGTCATGCTTGCTTGGTTCCTCGCATATGATCTTTTGCCGAAACATAGGTAGAAGGCAACTTGGATTTTAGTAAGTCAATCAGCAGGTTTGAAATTAAATACTTTACATTTATGGTCGATGAAGCTGCAACGAGTTAATTGAGATAGATGATTTCGTTAAAATAGGTCGAAGCGTGTTTGTAGTAAGTGAGATTTTGCTTGGTGTTTATGTTGATATCTTTTACATGTCAATAACAAAGAAATTTATTTGTAAAAAAACACAGTGAACATGTAAAGTGAGCTCGAATAGCATTAAAAATTCACTTTTAATGTTAAAGTCAGCAGTAACTCTTAAGCAATAAAGAAATTCAATGAACTGTGGAAACGATGAGCTTAACAAATTCTGATCATAGCCAGGCTTTACAAAATAATGCCGGCGATAAGGTGATTCTAGGAACATTTAAGCACTATGAATTGCGTGCTCTGTTAAGTGCGACCGCATCGACCCAAGTAGTTGAGGCTTGGGATACGCAACTGCATCGTACCGTGGCGATTAAACAAATTTTTCAAACCAAGCAATCTATACAATCTGGCGCAACACAAGAGCTGCCGCTGAACGAAGCGCGCCGGGCTGCTGCATTGAACCATTCTGCTTTTGTCAAAATCCATGCACTTGAGGAAGAGCAAGATAGTCTATTTATTGTGATGGAGTTCGTGACGGGAACTAGTTTAAAAGACTGGATCGCCGAGCATCATGGTAAAGACCGCGTGGTTCTTGGATACGTACTGCAACTTGCTGCTGCCATGCAAGAATCCCACGCCGCAGGTTTAATCCATGGCGACATTAAGCCCTCAAATCTGATCGTGGATAGCTCTGGGAAAGTCCGTATTCTGAACTTTGGCTTGAGTCACCAAGAAAAAGCCAGCTCAGAAACACCTGATTTCATGGACCCCAATAATAGCATTCCGTATATGGCACCGGAACGATTTACCAATGTCGTCGCAACTGCGGCAGGTGATGTTTTCGCATTGGGAACGCTGTGGTATGAAATGCTTAATGGCGTACTTCCACATGCGGGGCTGCATGGCTTGGCCTTAGTTGCTGCACAGGTGCAAACTTCTTCAACGCAATGGACATGGTCAAAATCCATAGCCGAGAGTCAAAAGCAATTGATACTCAGTATGACAACACGAGAGGTCGAAAAACGAATCAGTAGCCAGCAGATCGTGGACGAGATTAAATTATTGACGGCGAATGATCCGTTCTCCAATAGTTCCGCTTCCCTAGATTTGATCGCATTGCGTGAACAGATCGCGAAAAAAAATCAACGAAAGCGCCAAGGTATAGCGGCAGCGGGGGTATTGCTGCTCATTCTCTGCGGTGTCGGCGCTTGGCAGGCTAAGCCATACTGGCCGCAAATAGTGAAGGCAATCAAACCCTATTCTGAGTCACGTGAAATGGAGCAAGGCGTTTCTTCTTTGACTCAGTATATGTATAAGCCTGATGTGGTAGAGCTTGATACAGCAAGCGACCATTTTATGACTATATTAGAACGTACCCCAGAGCATGCGGCTGCGGTTGCCTATATGTCCCTCGTCTATATGTCTCGTTATCATGCAGAGAAACGCGATGAAATTTGGC
>CAYXJI010000283.1:0-955 GCA_964465175.1 uncultured Burkholderiaceae bacterium
GCCTTTGAGCGGTTCACGGATCAAGGACCGATTGCCTTATTGCCGCAAGAAGATGGCTATGCGCTGGTTTGGTGTATGCGTCCAGAAGCGGTACCAGCCCAATTAGCGCTCAGCGATACGGCTTTTCTATGCGCATTGCAGGCAGCTTTTGGCGAGCGCCTAGGTCGATTTATCAGCACCACTAACCGGGTCGCTTATCCCTTAGGACTAAACGCTCAGGCGCATGCAACGCAGCGCACGGTGCGCATAGGCAATGCCGCACAAACCCTGCATCCGGTGGCGGGCCAAGGTTTAAATCTAGGATTGCGTGATGCCTATTGTCTGGCGCAATGTCTGGCAAAAGATAGCTCGCCACAAGCACTAAATAATTTTGTCGCGTTACGCAAAAGCGACCGCCAAGTCAGCATCAAACTAACCGACACCATGGCAAAAATTTTCGCTATTAGTCACGATGGCAGTCTGGTGCAAAGTCTATTGGGCGCAAGTTTAAGCGCCGTTGATTTACTAGCGCCCGTGAAGAAAATACTGGCCGAGCAAATGATGTTTGGCTGGCGCGGATGACGATAAAAAACTAGGGTGCGCGAGGCGCACCCTAGTTCAAATTGATAAAACGATTTTAAATCGACGGTCGCTTTTTCGACAAAGCCTGCTTTTGGTTTGTCGCTAAAATCACGCTGATATTCGGCGTATCGTCTGACTGCAATTTGGCCTGAACAGTCACCAGTTCGTCACGGCGAAACGCATGTATCTGCACAGATTCGCCAACGCTATAGGCGTTCAAAATACTACTCAAGCCATTCGCTGCATCGGCCGCCGTTACACGCAAACCATTGAGCGCCATCAAGACATCATTCGCGGACAAACCTGCTTTATGCGCAGCCCCGTTTTCGTAGACATGCGCGAGCTTGCAGTCAGCGCCGCTCTTACTGACACGCACATTTAGGGACGCTTTTTT
>CAYXJI010000283.1:965-5452 GCA_964465175.1 uncultured Burkholderiaceae bacterium
CCGCCACCTGCACGCCAAAATCAGCATACAAAGCCGCCAAAGGTAAATCTTCAGTACCCTTGATGTACTTGTCGATGAATCGCTTGATCTTCAAACCCGTGACTTGTTCAACCAGAGCTTCAAACTCATGCTCACCCAAGCCTTGCTGTTTAGCATTTGGTACTTTGTCGTAAAAGTCTTTACCAAATTTTTTCCACAAGGCGCGCATCACATCATCGAGTGATTTTTTGCCTTCGGTTTCGTGACGTATAGTCAAATCCAAGGCCAGTGCCACTAAAGAACCTTTGGCGTAATAACTGACAATCGCATTCGGTGAATTTTCGTCTTGACGATAATACTTAGTCCACGCATCAAAACTCGATTCCGCCACACTTTGTTTCTTACGCCCCGATCCACGCTGTACCGTGTTGATGGTCTTGGCGATCAATTTTAAATAGGCCGCTTCGTCGACCAAATCACAGCGACGCAAAAACAAATCGTCGTAGTAACTTGTGAAACCCTCAAACAACCATAGCAAACTAGTGTAATTTTCTTGACTCAAATCATAATCAGCAAACGCTGCGGGTTTGATCCGTTTCACATTCCAAGTATGAAAATATTCGTGACTGCATAAAGCCAAGAAATTACGGTAGCCTTCGCTCAAGCTAGCGTCATTTTTGGTCGGCAAGTCAGCGCGATTGCAAATCAAAGCAGTTGAAGCACGATGTTCCAAACCACCATAACCATCACCCACCGCCATCGTCATAAAGACGTAACGCGACATGGGTGCCTGCTTAGTGCGCGGTTCAAAGAAAGCAATCTCTGCTTCACAAATTTTTTGCACATCGTAAGCGATGCGATTCAAATCGATATTCGGCACCTTACCGGTCACGACAAAATCATGCGGCACACCATGCGCCTTAAAACTGATCAAAGCAAAGTTACCCATCTCAACAGGATGATCGACCAGATCATCGTAATCTCGCGCGATGTAAGTACCAAAGCCATAACGCTTAGCCTTCAATTCCGGCAAAGAAGTCGCGATCCGCCAAGTCTGCGCAGCATCCACATCAGGTCTTTGAATATCGACGATGTGCGGACTTTGCTCCTGACCATGAACTTGCAAGAACACGCTAGTGCCATTAAAAAAGCCATGACTTTGATCGAGGTGCGCGGCACGCACTGACAGATCCCAGGCGTAGACTTCATAAGTGATGATCAAGGGTCCCTCGCAAGGCGCAGCCTGCCAGGTCGTTTTATCTAATTTCTTTAGCGCGATTTTCTTACCATTGGCCTGCGCCGCAATGCGAATGATGTTGCGAGCAAATTCGCGCACCATATAACTACCGGGTATCCACACTGGCAGCGATACGATTTGGCCTTGCGCATCGGGTTCGGTAATCGTCAGCGTCACCTGAAATAGATGCGCTGCTAAATCCTGCGACGTGATGCTGTAATGTACGGCTGCAATATGTTTTGTCATTATCTTTATTCCTTTTTTGAGCAAAGCATCACAAGCGAATATTCGCAGCAAGGAAAGTAAAGACCTGCGTCGTCACCACCACGCAAGTCAAACGGAAGCGCAGCTCGACGAACCACTCTGGCATATTAAAACGGACATACATACGCTTATCGTACTGATAGGAAAAAATAAAGGCCAACACTTGAATCACAAAACCCAACAACATATTCGACATACCGAACCAAGCAATAATCGCCGGCAAGACGCCCCACAACAAATCCCGTTTTGCCTCTTGGGCGTCACGCTCTTTACCGATCAAAGCCAGTCCCCAATGTAAGCCGCCTAAGAAACCTAGAATCGCGATGCCATACACCAATTGCGCATCAATAAAAAATTCCATCCAATCGGGATGCACGATCCAACACAGCAAAGTCAATAAGACAAAAGGGCTTAAACCAAGCAAACCAAGTCGCGTAGCAAATTGTTTATCAAGAGTATACATAGGAGGCTAGGAGAGATCGCCAGATCAGCAGCGAATAAAGAAAGACGCTATTTTAGGCGAAATAATGCGGGCTAGGGATGAAGGTCGCTAGGTTTCAACGACTTTTTGGCGCGATCAAATCTGCAGGAACATCAATGTCACGTAAGATGCCAGCATCGGGTACGTCGATTTCGGTCACGGGATAGGTCTGCAATAGCTGACGCGCACCGCGATCACCTTGCAAGCTCAAGAGTTGCGGCAAGTATTTGATCGAAAAACCAACCGGATTCCCACGTTGGCCTTGATAAGTGGGTACCACAATACCTGCCCCCTTCTCTAACGCAGCACGTATTTTTTGCAACGTAGCAACGCTCACAAAAGGCATATCGGCCAAGGCAATCACGACCGCATCGCAAGTGCTAGGCAATTCACGCAAGGCAGTCACCAAAGAATTTGCCATACCGTCTCGTGAATTTTCACCAATACAAAATGGCAGCGTTAGTTGCGTGAGATTTTCTTGTATTACTTTAGCGTCTTGCGCCACCACGGCCACACTATGCGGAAAAACGCTAAGCAGTTGCCTAGCGCTGTGCGTGATCACGTTTTGCCCATCCGCCAAGATTTGCAGCAATTTGTGCCGCTCACCGCTAGGATCAAAGCGTTCGCCCCGTCCTGCCGCGAGTAAGATAGCGTGACACTCTAGGCGAGATTTATTATTCATTCGTCTTTGACCAACATATTGACACTCGCAGATTAGCCTATCGCTTCTTTATTTCGCTGCCAAAGAGACGGTCTTAATACTCGCCAATTTATCTTCCAGAGCTTTCACATCCACCATGCCCGGCAAACGCGAACCATCAGTAAATATGACCGTTGGTGTGCCACTCACGCGCAATTTTCTCCCCAAAGCCATGACTTTTTCGTGCGGAGTAACACAATTAGCCGCAGCGGTCGGCGCGGCCTTATTATTCAACATCCACTCATCCCAAGCCTTGCTGCGATCGGGAGCACACCAAATATCGCGTGACTTGGTAATCGAATCTTCCGCTAAGATATTGTACAAAAAAGTATAAATCGTGATGTTGTCGACCCCTTGTAAGGTGCGGCGAAATTTTTTGCAATAGCCACAGTTGGGGTCTTCAAAAATGGCCACAACACGCTTACCATCGCCTTTCACATATTTCACCGCAGCCTCTAGTGGCAACTCTGAAAAATTCACCCGATTGAATTCATCTGTGCGCTGCTTGGTATAGTTCACTGCGCCCTTAATATCTATCACGCTACCCACAAAAACATATTTAGCGCTTTCGTCGGTATAGATAATCTCATTCCCCATGCGCACCTCATACAGACCACTGTAGGGCGTCTTGGTCACAGAATCGATTTTCATGCCACTACCAAGATTCGCCGCCACCATTTTCTTAATGTTCGCAATGATCTGCGTTTGTTGTTTGGAATTCTTTTTTGCTGGAGCTGGAGCTGGTGCTGGTGCTGAAGTTGGAGCTGCCGTTACTGTTTGTATCGATGGCTGAACTTGCGCGTTACCACTCGCGCCTACACAACAAAATGAGGCTGCCGCCAAGCTTAACAAAGTTTTCTTCATAGTCATTCTTTCGTATTAATCTGCATATTATTTACCCGCAATCCTGTACTGAAATGCACGCTATTTCCCCATCGCTTGCGAAATCAATTTTCTTTTTAGGACAGGCAAGCGGTTCAGTAAGTTCAATCCTGCATTGCGCACTATACGAACAGCGGGTATTTCACTCGCAAAGAGTCTAGCCAAACCATCGGTGGTCATTTGCATCAAAGCCACCTCTTCACATCGCGCACGACGATAGCGGCTCAAGACACGTGCATCACCAACATCTCGGTACGCCTCCCTGTGCGTCACGACATCCAATAAACTCTGGACGTCAGCGAACCCCAAATTCATCCCATGCCCCGCCAGAGGATGCACCACATGGGCGGCGTCACCAACCAAGGCCACTCGCGGCGCAACCAAGCTATGCGGACGAATAAAACGCAAAGGAAAAGCCTTGATGACTTCCGGCTGTAAGGGTGTCAATTGCCCCAATGCCTCCGCACAGTAAACATGTAGACGCTCGAGCAAATTCGACACAGGCTCCCGCACCAATTCAGCAGCCAGCGCATCCGGTGCGGACCAAACTAAAGAGACTTGATTACCGGGCAGAGGCAGCAGTGCAATAATGCCCAGCTCCCCCACAAACCACTGATGCGCCACACCATGATGCGGCTTTTCACAGGCAAAATTAGCGACCACACCTTGTTGCCCATACGAGCGATAATCCACGCCGATATCCACTTGCCCTCGCACCCAAGACTGCGCGCCATCCGCGCCCACCACCAAACTAGCTTGTAGTTGACGACCGTCCGCCAAAACGATATTGGCATATTCAAGTTCATTATTTAATTGTGTTGCATGACCATGCAAACGCTGAATATTGGGCGCAAAACGCAATGCAGCCTCCAACGCGCAATTCAAATTACCATCTTCAACGATCCACGCCAACTCACTAATATAAGAGCCGTAAGCATCCAAGT
>CAYXJI010000284.1:0-5432 GCA_964465175.1 uncultured Burkholderiaceae bacterium
CAAGACAGGTAAAGCGGTCGCCGCAAATCCCACACCTTTAGGAAAGTGTTCTAGTAAAAATTTAGACAAATGAAAATGCTTAGCATCGGCCAAGCCGCCCGTTGCCAACATCAAACGCGCTGGATTCATTTGCAAAGCGGCGCAAGCTTCAACTAAAGCTTTATATTCAATGCTGTTTTTTTCTGGCTTAAATAGTAGTTGCAAACCCAATGTTTTAAATTGTTCGGG
Source organism: uncultured Burkholderiaceae bacterium (assembly GCA_964465175.1). Taxonomy (GTDB): domain Bacteria; phylum Pseudomonadota; class Gammaproteobacteria; order Burkholderiales; family Burkholderiaceae_D; genus Undibacterium. The sequence continues at coordinate 229 of CAYXJI010000284.1, forward strand.
TAGACGCAATTGCTTTAACTCTTCGACATAAGCAGCTTGTATCAGCGCTTGCTGTTTTTTCTTTTCGATACCCGCCAGCGCGGCCTTTAAAGCAGTGTCTGGCGCCGCTTTATAGCGACCACGACCTTTTTTATAAAAATAAATCGGCGCATTATGCAGGGCAAAAATCAAACTCGCCGCTTCGCTAGCGTGCGGCACGTGACCAAAGTATTCCTTTGCTAATTCAGCAAAACCAAACTCTTCCTGTCCGGCGACTTCCCACAAAAATTCCAAATCGATGTCGGCCGCGAGTGCCTTGGCATCAATCAGCAAAGTGGCGGCATCCGGTGCAGTAAATTGCAACAAGACGTCTTTTGTTTTGACCTTAGTCCGTTTTCCGCTCGCTAATTCAACTTGGTACGCTTCGCCTGCTTGCGACAAAACAGCACCCGCTTTAAAGTCACCGGATTCTTCAAAAAATAAATTCATTCTCTCTGTCTTCTCAAAATTATTACGATTATTTTTTTCGTTTTTCTGTTCTGAACCGGCGTTCTACTACACTGCACTGTATCGACTAAGTGTATTGATCGTCGGCAAAAAAACTTCCGTCACCAACAGTCGCGCACCATGCCGCATAAAGACCGAACGACGGGCGAATAAATACGTTTGCGCTGGCTCAAACAATGACAGCTGTGCAATTCTGCGCATGAGTGGGTGCGCTGGCCGCAAACGCGCATAATGCAAAACGCCACGCTGCACCAAGGGATCATTGAATAAAGTTGTCCCCAAAGAGCGATTACCCAAATGCGCAAATAAAGGCCACTGATGCGCATTCGCCGTCAGCGGCAAAATCGTGTGTGCATACACCACCGGCCTCTCGTCGCAGCGCAATATGACCTCACGCGCCACCACTTGTTCTGCCTTCTTCAACCCTATCTCGGCGAACTCATCTTGTAGACACTTCGCAACGCCCTGATACAGACGTTGCACCCGAAATGCTTTGCTATGGGCGACTAAACGTGCTGTCAGCGAATCACGATTGCTCAGCCAATCCGCCATGGTAGGCGTGGCCTGTACATGATTCACATGCGTATGCCATTGCGCCATAGTTGGCGACGAAAATGGGAGCACTTTAGACTGCATCACAAAACGCCACCACTTGCTCTATATAATCAGCAAACTCACTAATACTATGATCGCTACCTTGAATGACATGCTGCTTGGCCGCTGGATAATGCGCCACCATGTCACGCCAATCTAGGACTTCATCCCCCGTGGCAGCGAATAAAAAATAACGCGCCGGATCGCTAATGTGCGGAACAGCCAGTTGTTTTAATTCGTCAACATAGCTAGCTTTAAACTCAAATACCTCATCGCTATGAAAAGCAGTGCTAATCCCGACATATTTTTCTAAATCCCTTGGCGGGGTCACGGCTGGATTGAGCAAAACGGCTTTACATTGATTTTTTTCTGCCAGATATGTCGCATAGAAACCGCCTAAGGACGACCCTATCAAACTCAGGTCTGCACGACCATATTGATCAATCAAACCTTGCGCCATATTGATTGCCAGCGCTGGCGAAGCTGGTAACTGCGGGCACACAAACTCTGAAGAGCGTCCATGCTGAGCAAAATACGCAGCGAGCAAGCGCGCTTTGAACGATGCTGGCGAAGAACGAAAACCATGTAAATACAAAATCATAGAACTTTTTTCTGCGTGAGCGCATCGAGCAACAATTGATGTACGCCACCAAAACCACCGTTACTCATCACCAAAATATAATCGCCAGCACGTGCTTGTTGCACGATATCGGCAACCAAGGCTGGCAATTGATGGTGTACCTTCGCTTTGCGCCCAAGCGCCGCAAAAGTCTCTTCCAAATCCCAACCCAAGGCATCTTTTCCACTTTGCGCGCCATACACAAAGACCAAATCGGCTGCTTGCAAACTGGCAGGAATCGCTTGTTTAATGGCACCCATTTTCATGGTATTGGAACGTGGCTCAAGCACAGCCAAAATACGTGCGCTACCGATTTGATGACGCAAACCTTGCACCGTTGTCTCTATCGCAGTGGGGTGATGAGCAAAATCATCAATCACTTTGACGCCGCCGACTTCTCCACGCAACTCCATGCGTCGCTTCACGTTCACAAATTCTGCCAAAGCCGCAATCGCGATGGCAGGCGCTACACCTACATGACGCGCCGCCGCAATCGCGGCCAAAGCATTAAGGCGATTGTGCGCGCCATTCAAAGACCAGCACACCCGGCCTTGCAATACCGATTTAAAATAGACATCAAAATTTTCACCTTCGGTCAGTACCAAATGCCATTCTGCGTCCGCTGCTTTATTTGGTTGATCTTGCTGATCCGTGAAAAATTCTTTATCGCTCCAGCAACCACGATGCATCACCGTTTGCAAAGACGATTCTTTAGCGTTGACGATTAATCGCCCTATGCCTGGTATGGTGCGCACCAAATGATGGAACTGGGTTTCGATCGCGGCGAGGTCAGGAAAAATATCCGCGTGATCAAACTCCAAGTTATTGAGAATGGCGGTCTTCGCGTGGTAATGCACAAACTTACTACGTTTATCAAAAAAAGCCGTGTCATACTCATCCGCTTCAATCACAAAAAAGCTCGATTGCTTGCCTTCCCCTTCGACCGAGCTTCCGGATAAACGTGCAGAGACGCCAAAGTTAAGGGGAATCCCGCCGATCAAAAATCCTGGCGCATAACCCGCGTAGTCTAAGATCCAAGCCAACATGGAGGCCGTCGTCGTTTTACCATGCGTACCGGCGACCGCCAATACCCATTTGTCACGCAACAATTGCTCCCCGATCCACTGCGGCCCAGACACGTAGGGCAAACCCTGATTTAAGATCGCTTCCATCAAAGGATTGCCGCGCGACACCACATTACCAATCACATACAAATCTGGCGCGAGAGCAATTTGTTCCGCGGCGAAGCCCTCGATCAAACTAATTCCCTGCGCCTCAAGTTGGGTGCTCATAGGTGGATAGACGTTGGCATCACAACCTGTCACGCGGTGTCCCGCCTGTTTTGCCAATACGGCAAGTCCACCCATGAAAGTGCCGCAAATACCTAATATATGAATATGCATAAATGAATGCCAACCTTCAGTGTTGCTTGATCATGAACAAGGTGGCAATCATTTGCACTTTCTATTCAATTTGACCAATTTTTAACAATTGTCGCAATTCTACCCGAGCCAGCTGGCAGACACGACTAAAGCGAATGCGATATGATGCGCAAATGACGAATTTTATTTTCAATGATGGCGACCCAGTCGCGCAAATACGTGATGAAATTGCATCACTAGCAGCAAAATTGATCGCAGAAGAAGGCGCAGAATACGGCGCAGCCAAACGCCGCGCAGCGAAACAATTGCTGGGCAACCAAAAACTCAACGGCAATATCTTGCCGGATAATGCGCAGATAGAGCAGCAAGTACGCGAGTATCAAGCCCTATTTTTTGCCGATACCCAACCCGCGCGCTTACGACATCTGCGTCTCACAGCTGCAAGCTTGATGCAAGAATTAGCCCAATTTAATCCCTATCTGATAGGCGCAGTCTTCAATGGCACGGCCGGTGAGCACTCCGACATTCACCTACATTTATACACGGACAATTGCAAGGATGTTGCAATTTACTTACTTAATCGTGACATAGACTACGAGGTCTCAGAGCATCAAGGAAAGCGCGGCGAGCCACTAGAGACGCTTAGTTTCATAACAAAGAATGAAGGCGTTCACCTCTTAATTCACACCATGGACGATTTGCGTCACACCGATAAAAAAGAGCGCGGCACACTCACCCACCTGCAAACCTTGATAGAACAAAGCGAAAAACATGATGAATAAGCGTTTTACGATCTACGCGATCATAATTGGTACTGTTTTTACCCTAGTCGGCGCCGGTTTAGGAGCAAGAAAATTTGAGCCTGCGCCCGCGAGCGATATTGCCGCACAACAATTGTTTGCCTTAACACTCAAAGATGCAAAGGCAACACCACAAGCGCTCAAACAATGGCAGGGGAAATTCCTCGTCGTTAATTTTTGGGCAACATGGTGTAAACCTTGCGTAGAAGAAATGCCAGAATTAGTACAGTTACAAAAAGATCTTGCGGCAAACAATGTGCAACTTTTAGGACTTGGCATAGACACGCCAAGTAATATTGCCGAATTTGCACAAAAATACCAAATTAGCTATCCTGTGTTGGCTGCAGGCATGGAAGGCACCCAAATATCCCAAGCGATGGGAAACAAGGCTGGAGGACTTCCTTTTACGGCACTCATTTCGGCTGACGGCAAAATCTTAAAAACCTATTCTGGCAAATTAAAAATGCCTGAACTACGTGCAGATATTCAGCGCCTGAATATAAAAAGTTGAAAAGATTCCGTGTTTTTCCTTGCCAATTAAGGGCAAATAACGGCAAAATGCGTACAACTTCGGCAAATTGATCAATTCTATGGCACGCAAGCTCTTGCTTATTAACGGTCCTAACTTAAATTTACTCGGCTCACGTGAGCCAGAAATTTATGGCAGTCAAACACTGACTGACATCGAAAATGCAGCAAGACAACAAGTAGCAACGGCAAACTCGGAATTTTATTGCTTTCAGAGCAATCACGAAGGCGCCTTAATCGACCGAATTCATGCCGCACGTGCTGAAAAAATCGATGCCATCATTATCAACCCTGGTGGTTTTACTCACACTAGCGTTGCTTTAAGGGATGCTTTAGCCGGTGTTGCGATTCCCTTTTTAGAAGTCCATATTTCCAACATCCATCAAAGAGAAGCATTTCGACACCATTCTTATCTTTCCGACATCGCAAAAGGCGTGATCTGCGGCTTTGGCGTAGACGGATATCGCTTAGCGATTGACTTTGCACTAAAAAACCTTTAAATTCTCGCATCTTCACGCAATTCACATACATTAATCATACAAATATGCATTGCGTGCATTCCAATAACAGTATCTAAGCGACCAAATAAGCGACCAAAAGTCAGCTTAAACGCCCAATTTTTAGGAGATTTCACATGGATTTAAGAAAACTCAAGACCCTCATCGACCTCGTTGCGGAATCCGACATTTCCGAGTTAGAAGTCACCGAAGGCGAAGGTAAAGTTCGTATCGTTAAATCGTCTCCTGCACCCCAAGGCCAAATGGTCATGATGCAACCGCAAATGCAACAAATGAT
>CAYXJI010000285.1:0-5386 GCA_964465175.1 uncultured Burkholderiaceae bacterium
GGTTTTTAAAATAAAAAATGTGTTTTGAGTCGATTTAAATTGTTTTTTATTTGCAATTTATCCTTGAAATTGCTGGTAAAATTGTAAATAAAATATTATTTTTGAGGGGATATCCTTGGCTTTAGATCTCGCATCATTGCTCGGAAAGAAAAACTCACCATTGGTGGGTTTGGATATCAGCACGTCCGACATTAAGCTGGTGGAGTTGTCCCGATCCGGCGAAAAAGGCTACAAATTAGAGCGTTGCGCTACCGAACCTTTGCCCAAAGGGGCAGTCGTAGATGGCAATATTGAAAATCTCGAACAAGTTTCTGAAGCAATACTGAAAGTGTTAAAACGCGCGGGGACGAGTACGAAAAATGTGGCGCTTGCCATGCCAGCATCATCCGTGATTACCAAAAAAATGATGTTGCCAGGCCACATGAGTGAGATGGCATTAGAGCTGCAAGTTGAATCAGAGGCTAGTCAATATATCCCCTTCGCAATGGATGAGGTGAGCATAGACTTTTGCGTGATTGGCCCTAGCGCCAGTTCTGAAGAAGACGTCGACGTGTTGTTAGCGGCGTCTCGTAAAGAGAAAATTGAGGATAGGGTTGCTGCGGCGCAAGCGGCAGGTCTGCAAGCAAAGGTCATGGATATCGAATCTTACGCTGCGCGTGCTGCGGTTGAACGTTTGATCGAACAGCAAGCAAATGCCGGGCAAGATCAAATTTATGCACTATTTCAAATCGGTTCTAAGGTCACCTATATCTCGATTTTATTGAATGGTGAAGTAGTCTATGAACGTGATCAACAATTTGGTGGCAATCAACTGACGCAAGACATCGTCCGCAATTACGGACTATCATTCGACGAAGCTGAAACGAAAAAGCGACAAGGGGATTTGCCTGATAGCTATGAAATGGAATTGCTGGAGCCATTCCTGGAAAATGCAGCGCTAGAAGTAACGCGTGCCATACAGTTTTTCTTTACTTCAACTCCCTATACGCGAATCGACCAAATATTCCTTGGCGGTGGATGTGCGATGCTACCTGGTTTAGTGGATATCGTCGCCGAGCGCACAAAATTATCCACGTCCGTCATCAGCCCGTTCAAAGGAATGGATCTAGGATCCAATGTGAATGAAAAGTCCTTGCGTAATGATGCCCCTTCTTACTTGGTCGCATGTGGTTTGGCGATGCGGAGGTTTGGCTAATGATCAAAATTAATTTACTTCCGCATAGGGAAGAGAAGCGAAAAGAGCTTAAGAATAAGTTCTACTCTTTGATGCTGTTTGCCGCAATGATTGGCGCAACTATATTGATCCTGGGTGGCCTGTTTTTCAATTCACAGATTTCGGCTCAAACCGAGAGGAATGCTTTTATCACTAAAGAAAATCTTGATTTGGATGACAAGATCAAAGAGGTTGCCAGCTTAAAGCAAGAGATTGATGCTTTGAAGGCGCGTCAAGAGGCTGTGGAAGATTTGCAAAGTGACCGAAATCAGCCAGTGTTTATGATGAATGAGTTGGTGAAGCTTGCGCCTGAAGGACTTTATTTATCATTGATAAAGCAAAACGGCCAGCGCATTGCAATTAAAGGCTATGCACAGTCCCACGCTGTGGTCGGTATTTTCATCAACGAGTTGAATGCGTCAAAGTGGATGTCTAAGCCAGAGATCATCCAAAATAAGGCAATGGTTTTGGGTAAAGATAGGGATGCTAAGCGTGTTATTGAGTTTGAGATGAATGTTGGTATTCGTCGACCACGTGAATTGGAGGCTGCGGCGGCCAGCACTACCGTGTCGACGAAATCCGATGCGACGACGCCTAAGAAACCTTAATAGAGATAAATATGGCAAATTTTAAGGAAACAATGGAGTCAATTGAGTCGCAGTTTCGCGACCTAAATGGCTTGCATCCCGGTTTATGGCCAATCGCGCCTAGAATGTTGGCCGCAGGGGGACTCCTATTGGCGGTTCTTATCGCCGGCTGGTTTTTTTATTGGGATCCACAAATCGAAGAAATCGATCGTGGGCAACAAGAAGAGCAGAAGTTGAAAGATACCTACAAATCGAAAGTGCAACAGGCCATCAGCTTGGATGCTCTGAAGGAGCAAAAAAAACTAGTGGATCAATATGTTTTGCGCATGGAGAAACAACTCCCAAGTAGCGCAGAGATGGGGGCTCTACTGGATGATATTAACTCTGCAGCAAATGGGCGTGGCCTGAGTTTTGACTTGTTTAAGCCCGGCTCTGTAGTGGTCAAGGACTATTATGCTGAATTGCCAATTGATATACAAATGATCGCCAATTATCATGATCTTGGGCAGTTCGTCAGCGATATTGCAAAGCTTCCACGTATTATTACACTTAATAACCTAAGTTTCTCTGTTAGTACTGATGCGAAAAAGCCTGGCATAGTCTTAGATGGAATTGCAAAGACCTATCGTTATCTAGATCCTGAAGAAGTTGCATCCCAACAGGAACTGAAGAAAAAAGAAAAAGACAAGGGAGCGAAGAAATGAAGGGGATAAAAGCGCTTAGCTCTCTAATCTTGCTGTTGACATTAGTTGCCTGCGGCGATAACGGTGTGAACGAGTTAAAAGTCTGGATGGACCAAGTCAAAAAAGAGACACAAGTACGGGTAAAACCTGTAACCGAACCTAAGCTGTTTGTACCAATTTCTTATGAAAATGGCGGACTAATTGATCCCTTTGATGCGGGGAAATTGATGGTGGTATTTGCCCGCCTAAAAGCTGCTAACGATAATGGTCTAAAGCCTGATTTCGATCGTCCTAAGGAGGCCTTAGAGGGCTATCCTTTAGAGACGATGAAAATGGTTGGCACCTTCGACAACCGCAAGTCTTTCCAAGCTTTAATTCAAGTTGGGAAAGCGGTGTTTCCAGCGAGCTTAGGCGCTTATATTGGACAGAATTTTGGCAAAATAGTGAGTATCACTGACGCTAAAATAGATATTGTTGAAACGGTACAGGATGCAACGGGTGAGTGGACTGAACGAAAAGCAAGCTTAGAATTGCAAGAGGCGAAAAAATGAATGCATTGATAAATAAAAGCACGAGGAGCGCCATGCGCATTAAGTTTCTTTTTTTGGGATTGGCTTTGGTGTGCCAATCCGTATTTGCCCAAAACGATAATTCCATTGAGTCGATTACCGCGAATCAGCAGGGAGCAAATGTCATCGTAAAAATTAATCTGAAAAAGCCCATTGAGAAAAATCCCATTGCCTTTTCGATTGCTAATCCTGCTCGTTTTTCACTGGATTTTGCCAACACCACGAATGCGACTGGCAAGTCTGCAGTAGATATCGGCCTAGGTGAGGTGCGTAATTTAAATTTGATTGAAGTGCCTGGACGCTCACGTTTAGTCTTCAACTTAAATCGCACATTAAACTATGCGACTTTGATTGAAGGCAATTCTTTGATCGTCACCATCGATGGCTCAGGTGGTTTGGCGACGCCAGTTAATTCTGTTGGATTACCAGTAGTGGATAAGGCCGCACAAGCAATTGGAAAACAGAGCATTCGTGATATTGATTTTCGTCGTGGCGTCGCTGGCGAGGGACGTGTCGTCATTGATTTGCCAAGCAACCAAATAGCGGTTGACCCAAAACTACAAGGACAAAAAATCGTTGTCGATTTGTTTAATGTCAATTTGCCTGAAGTTTTAAAACGTAATCTGGATGTCTCCGATTATGGCTCGCCAATTCAGAAAGTGACGACAGAACGCAAGGGTGAAAATGTTCGGATGACAATAGAGCCAAAGGGGCTGTGGGAACATAGTGTCTATCAGAGTGATACGCAATTGGTGATAGAAGTTAAACCGATTAAAGAAGACCCCAATAAATTGACTCAGGGTACGCAGGGATATAAGGGCGAGCGCTTCGGAATGAATTTCCAAGATGTCGATGTCCGTGCTGCTTTGCAAATTATTGCAGAACAAGGTGGTGTGAACATTATCGCAACCGACTCGGTTGTTGGTAATTTAACATTGCGACTGATTGATACCCCTTGGGATCAGGCGCTAGAAATTGTGATGCAAATCAAAGATCTGGATATGCGAAAAAATGGCAACGTGATTTTGATTGGTCCTAAAGAGGAGTTGCAGACCAAAGAAAAATTAGAGCTCGAGCGTAAGGCGCAAATTGCGGAGCTCGAGCCTTTAAAGACAGAAGCGTTCCAATTAAAATACCAAAAGGCAGATAACTTAGTGAAACTGTTTATGGGCGAAACACCTGCAAACCGCATGCTGACTAAACGTGGCAGCGTATCGCCAGAACCTAGAACGAATCAATTGTTTGTTACTGATGTTGCGTCTAAATTAGAAGAAATCCGTAAAACAATACAAAAAATTGACGTGGCAACTAAACAAGTTTTGATCGAGGCGCGCATCGTTGAGGCAGATAATAAGTTTAGTAAGAATCTTGGTGCAAAACTAGGTTTCGCTGATATGCGAGGTTATAGAGGTGGTGATGTTGGTTTCGGTATTTCAGGCAATCAGAGAGCTGCTATTACAGGCAATTACCTCGGCGTTGGGGAACAAACTGGTCAAGCCAAAATTACCGATAAAAGCTATATGCCGAATACCCAGTTTATTAACTTGCCGGCAGCTGGTATCGGCGGTCTTGATGCGGGTAGTTTTGCAGTCAGCTTATTTTCTGCTGCGGCGAATCGCTTTTTAAACTTGGAATTGTCCGCATTAGAAGCTGACGGTGATGGTAAGATTATTTCTAGTCCGCGCGTTGTGACCGCAGATCAGACTCCTGCGCACATTGAGCAAGGCCAAGAAATCCCCTATCAGGTCGCTACATTAAGTGGTGCTACTTCGATCTTCTTCAGAAAGGCGACTTTGAGTCTCGATGTGACACCACAAATTACACCCGATGGAACAATTATTCTCGCCGTTGATGTGCATAAAGACAGCCGAGGAGAAGAAACTCGAGGTGGTCCTGTCATTAACACTAAGCAGGTGAAAACCAATGTTCTAGTTGAGAACGGTGGCACTGTTGTTCTCGGTGGTATTTACACCCAAGAAGAGCGCAATGATGTGACAAAGATTCCTTTTTTGGGAGATATCCCGCTGTTTGGAAATCTGTTTAAAACGAGTGGCAAGACTAACAATAAAACCGAATTGCTTATATTCATAACGCCTAAAGTTCAATTGACAGGTAGTTTTGCAAATCAGTAAAACATAGGGCTATATGTAGTTTTTGAACGAAGTCAGTATGTCCCTTGTATTAATTTATATTTAATAGGTGTTCCATGATGAAGTATATTCGCGCAGTTTTTGCAATGACCATGATTGCTTTGCTATCGGCATGTGGTGGTGGTGGTGGCTCTCCAGGTAATACCAGTGGCGGAGCAGCTTTGTTTACCACTGCAGCGGAGAA
>CAYXJI010000286.1:0-5017 GCA_964465175.1 uncultured Burkholderiaceae bacterium
TTATTGCTTGCTGACACAGTTGCTGAGGTAGTTTGCGAATTGGATGGTGTTAAGCTGTTTTTCATGTAACAAATCAAGTGCGACAACAAAATGCCAATCAAATTTGGATGGCAACAACAAAAGCAAAATATGGAGCACCGCAAATGCGAGTGAGTGATTGGCACAAACGAATTGCCTAAAAATTTCTTAGTGCTTTTTCAGTCCGAGGTATTTCACTTGCGTATTTAAATAAAAAACCCGCGAAGCGGGCATCTGATGTAAATATTTTTTTGCGTATTTTTATGCGAGGTCGGGATTATCCACGGCTTACCTGTTCTTGACAAGCATTAACGTACTGATCAAGCTACTTATTTTCTGCTTTCTGGCGAAAGCTTAGACTAAGGTTTCATCTGTGACATCAAAACGAGTGGGGGAGTCTTGGAAAAAGAATAATTTGCTTAAAAAAGTATCAGTATGTGCCTAATTTTCTTGCATTCTTCGTGCATTCTTCGATCCGCTTTTCACGAAAGCATAGAGGATTTACATCTGCCTTGTTACAATACGGTTTTAGTTTGCTCAGAAGCGATTTTCCTAACGGTTTAGCCCTTTTAGTTGGACGCCTTAGGTCACTTTGTCTCTCCACAATCCACAATAAACTCACAATAAATTTAGAACTAGACCATGATTGATATTCAACTGCTCCGTAAAGACATCGATGCTGTCGCCACTCGCTTGGCATCACGCAAATTTATTCTCGATGTTGCGACATTTAATAGCCTAGAAGGCGAGCGTAGACAGATACAAATGCGTACTGAGGAATTGCAAGCGAAGCGGAATTCCTTGTCGAAACAAGTGGGTATGCTGAAAGGCAAGGGCGAAGATGCCTCTGCTGTGATGGCAGAAGTGGGCGCCATTGCCGATGAACTAAAAGCGTCGGAAGTACGCCTAGGCGAAGTGCAAGTGGCGCTGAATAATTTCTTGTTAACGATTCCTAATCTGCCGGACGAAAGTGTGCCTGTTGGCACGGATGAAACGGGGAATGTCGTGGTGCGCACTTTTGGTACGCCTGCCAGTTTTGGGTTCGAGGTGAAAGACCATGTGGATGTTGGTGCGCGTCTGGGCTTAGAATTTGACGTGGCAGTGAAATTGACGGGCTCTCGTTTCGCCGTGTTAAAAGGCGGCATGGCGCGCCTACACCGTGCGCTGGCGCAATTCATGCTCGATACGCAAACCATAGAAAACGGCTACACTGAGCATTACACCCCGTATATGGTGAATGCCGATTCTATGCGTGGTACCGGTCAATTACCAAAATTTGAAGAGGACTTATTTGCGGTAAAAAAAGGCGGGCAAGATGGTGAAGGCGAATCTTTGTATTTGATTCCCACTGCCGAAGTGACCTTGACCAATACGGTGCGTGATGAAATTTTGTCAGCGGAAAGTTTGCCGATCAAAATGACCGCACACACACCATGTTTCCGCTCAGAAGCAGGCAGCTATGGGCGCGATACGCGCGGCATGATACGCCAGCATCAATTTGATAAAGTCGAGTTGGTACAAGTCGCCCATCCAGAAAAATCATTTGAAGCCTTAGAAGAGATGGTGGGTCATGCTGAAATGATTTTGCAAAAACTCGGCTTGCCATATCGCGTCATGAGCTTGTGTACCGGTGATATGGGCTTTGGCGCGAGCAAGACTTATGATCTCGAAGTTTGGCTGCCAGCGCAAAATACGTATCGCGAAATCTCATCGATTTCAAATATGGGCGCGTTCCAAGCGCGTCGTATGCAAGCGCGCTTCCGTAATGCGCAAGGCAAGACCGAGTTCGTGCATACCTTAAATGGCTCCGCCTTGGCGGTTGGACGCACCTTGGTTGCGGTACTTGAAAACTATCAACAAGAAGATGGCAGTGTGCTGATTCCTGAGGCTTTGCGTCCTTACATGGGCGGCACAGAAAAATTGTTGTTGCCTGCTTGAGTTTCCCAGCTTAGTTTTGCCAACTTAAACATGGCAAAGAAAAGGCATCTCGGCCACGCTGAGATGCCTTTTTTATTGCTTGACACGCTCTATTCTTTTCTGCGGTCGATGAATAGGCTATTGCCATGTATACGTTTCGCTTGTTTTTTTGCGTCTGCTGCAGCCACTGAGATTTGATGATGTGAGTAGTAATGTTGCGACTGCGAGCGGATCACGCCTAGTGATAAGCTGATTAGAGGGTAAAAAACTTTTTTGCCTTGCCTATCTTCGCTGATATAGCCGCCCCTATCCCTATCTTCGTTGCTATAAAACTCTGTGACAGCGAGTGCAAAGTCACTCAAAATCTGGCGACAACGCGCTTCCCAATCGTTACTCTGAAATAGAATGATAAAGTCATCGCCACCGATGTGTCCGATGAAGTCTCGATCAGGATCGCAATGTGTACTGAGCACTTTACTGGTCATTTGTATGACTTCATCCCCGCGCTGATAACCGTAGACGTCATTAAATGGTTTGAAATGATCTAGATCACAATAGCAAGCGACAAATGATTTTTGGAGTTGAATCAATTGTTCAATATGCTGTGTAATCGGCACATTGCCAGGTAGCTGTGTTAAGGGATTCGCATACCGCGCCGCATTGATTTGCATCTTGGTGATTTCGCGCATTAAATCTGGGCCAGTAGCTAAGCCAAGGTAGACCCCATTGTCAGTCACGATAATGCCGTTGATTAGACTGTCAGGGTCAGCTTCGACGATCAGGTGGCTGACTTGTTGTAAGCTGGTGTCGTGTTCAACCACCAAGGGGTTGATATCCATGAAGACCGCGCAGGACTTCTTGCCGTACAACTCACGCTGATAGGGGCGCGAAAAACGATCGATCATATTGTGGCGGTTAATAATTCCTATCGGCTTACCTTCGTTCACCACGGGGATGATTTTTAATGTGGGATCTGCTAGAAACAGATTTTCGACTTGATTGTTCAAGACGCTGGAATCTATCGTGACAGGAGATTTAAGTAACTGCTTAATGGTTACCATTGTTGTCGTTGGGTTGGTTCTCTGGAAGGCGGCGGGAATATGTCTAGACAGCAAGGTCTTGGTCACTTCGGCGGAAATCGCCTTTGCTGGATTGCTGTGTGGTTTCGCGATGAGGTAGCCCTGTCCGCAGGCGACACCCAAATCTCTGAGCGTGGTGAGTTCAGCTTGCGTTTCTATACCTTCTGCGACGACACGTGTACCTGATTTTTCTGCGATGTTTTGTATTGATAGTACAAATTGACGTTTCACTTCATCATGGTCTATGCCATGAATGAAATGCATATCAATTTTGACGAATTCTGGTTTTAGCTCCGACCAAAGGCGCAAACTAGAGAAGCCCTCACCGAGATCATCAATCGCAATTTGAAATCCCATTTTGCGATAATGCAAGACCGCCTCTTGAAGCAAGACATAGTCGTGCGTTGGTTGATATTCGGTGAGCTCAATAATGACGCGCTCTGGATTGATGCCTAATTCATGGATGTAATCCAAGGTCTCGCCATGTTTTGCATCGCGTTGCAAGAGACATTCTGGGCTAACGTTTAAAAATAATTTTCCAGGCAAATTTAGCGCTTTAAATTGTTCTAGTACAACGCGTCGGCACAAATGCTCGATTTTTACAGTCAAGTTGTGATCAAACGCAGCCTGAAATAAATTAATAGGGGAGTGCAAGGGACTATCGGACGGGCCGCGTATTAAGCCTTCATAGCCCAAGATAGAGCCATCACTCATTTGTATAATGGGTTGAAAGCGGGCACTCAATAAGCGCGCCTGAATAATGCGATTGAGTTGCTCTAAGCTGTCTGTTTGCTGCGGTTCATCGGTTGAGGCTGGTGGGAAATCTATGCTCTGCATCATGTGATTTCCCCTTCTTTGAACGAGTTCAATTTCCATAATTTGTGTCTTGCTTCTAGCGCTTTTATATTGCTTGGTTGGTGCTGCATAAGCGCTGCATGGGTGCTGCTTATGTGCTGCATGGGTGCTGCTTATGTGCTGCATGGTGCTACTTGAGGGGGCGATCTTCTGGTCAAGTGTGACCGAGGTGTCACCTCTGTACATAGAGACAGATTAGCGAGGGAATGTGACGTCTTGATGTCAAAGAATTTCATAGCGCAATTCGGTGTAAATATTTTGCTAAGTTAAAAATTGGCGTCATTTTAGTTTGCTGTGGTATTCTCCGCGGCTGTAAGATTTTTTACATTATTTAACATTTGCCGGGGTAGCGGCAATAAATGAAATTTTGTTCTAAATTTCTCTAGGTAAATTTTGTTTTCCCTTGGAAATAAAGTTTGCAGCGCAATATATTGAAGAAATAAATTCGAAACCCTAAGCAAACCAAGGGCTTAGGTTTGCCTGATTGCTACAAATTGCTACAAAAACAGGCTACCAAACCGTTTTGATCTTTGCTACAATCCGCCGCTTGGCTGCACTAGGTAGTTTGGAAAGATGGCAGAGTGGTCGAATGCACCGGACTCGAAATCCGGCATACGTTTATGACGTATCCAGGGTTCAAATCCCTGTCTTTCCGCCAATACTGGTGACGCGATTATTTGGCATAGATCAAAAAACGTGAAAAAAAGTCATGTAAAGACAAATATTTGTGTTCTATTGACCATTAGGCAGGTGGAGATATGTCTTGAGTAGACATTTTCTACTTCAATTAATGGACTTGCTGTTTGACACAATTTATGTTTTGAAGCGCCTTGGTAGCGTCCTTATTCTTTGCAATAAAGGCGATGCTGAACTTAAAAAATAGCGACCATACTAATTTAGTAATGGTACGTACAGATGTATTTGGCTGTATTTTGTGAAGAGTGAGTAAAAGAATGGCAAATTTATTAGACCTTAAGTCAGAAGACTTTGATTACAATCCAAATAATTTGTTGGATACATTAATCAAGCAATTGCATTTGAAAAATGATGCAGCGCTGTCACGTGCATTGGAAGTCGCACCTCCTGTGATCAGTAAAATTCGTCACCACCATTTACCGGTTGGTGCGTCTTTGTTGATACGCATGCAT
>CAYXJI010000286.1:5027-5339 GCA_964465175.1 uncultured Burkholderiaceae bacterium
GCGCGCCTTCATGGGTGACCGTCGGGAAAAGTTCCGCATTGGCGATCAAGTTATTCGCGTCGATTAATTCGATTCGCAATATTGATCCATAGGATTAAGTCACATGTGATTTAATCCTATTTTTTTGCCCGCAGCATTCGTCTTCTAGGTCGGACAAATCAATCCTCCTCCTAAAAAAGCGACAAAAATTGTCCCATCTCGTTTAAAACTTGCAATTCTCGCGATACCCTCTTTGCAGTTGTAAATCACGTGCTAATATGAAATTCTGTAATGTTCACAATGGATAGCCGTGGCTAAAGGCTTTTCCATGGA
>CAYXJI010000287.1:0-644 GCA_964465175.1 uncultured Burkholderiaceae bacterium
CCACTACCATATCAAAATCATCTTTACGAGCACCACACTCCGGGCAAGTCCAGTTCAATGGCACATCGTCCCATTTGGTGCCTGCTGGAATACCGTCTAGCGGAAGTCCCTGCGCCTCATCGTAAATCCAACCACAAATTAAACACATTAATGTCTTATATTCCACGCAATAAATTCCTTTTAGATAACGACTTCCACTAGGGCATGAGGTATTATCACGCGCACATTGAATTGACTAATATGCTTTGAATATTAGCGCACAAACCTGTCGTCTTGAGGTAAAACGCGCAAGGATAATCAATCTTCGCTTTTTATTCCACAAATTTCATCACATTTTTGCTGCGCCGTTTCCACTTTCTTCATGTTTCCGTGTGAGAAACAGAGTTCTGGTGCAATAGTAAATCATGAGAAAGAAAATGCGCAACGCAAAAAATTTTAGTCAATTTACTCTAATACACTCTAATACACTCTTCTAAGCAGATCCTTATGTCCTTAAATGAAACTTTATTTCAACGCGCGCAAGTGACGACACCCGGTGGCGTCAACTCTCCGGTGCGCGCCTTCCGTTCGGTCGGGGGAACACCTCGCTTTGTAAAAAAAGCAGCGGGTCCTTATTTTTGGGATGCGGATGACAGAAAGTACAT
>CAYXJI010000287.1:654-5312 GCA_964465175.1 uncultured Burkholderiaceae bacterium
TACATTGACTACATAGGATCATGGGGGCCGGCCATTCTTGGACATGCTCATCCACAAGTCATTCAAGCAGTGCAACATGCCGCCACCTTGGGATTAAGTTTTGGCGCACCCACTGAAGCGGAAATTTTAATGGCGGAGGAGATCTGTCAATTGGTCCCGTCCATCGAACAAGTGCGCCTAGTCTCCAGCGGCACCGAGGCAACGATGAGTGCATTACGCCTCGCTCGCGGCGCAACTAAGCGTGACAAAATCATCAAATTTGAAGGCTGCTACCACGGACATGCAGATTCCCTCTTAGTCAAAGCTGGCAGCGGATTATTAACATTCGGCAATCCCACGTCTAGCGGCGTACCCGAAGACTTCACAAAACACACTTTAGTGCTCGATTACAACAATTGCGAGCAACTCGAAGCGGCATTTAAGCAATTTGGCGACCAAATCGCCTGCGTAATCGTTGAGCCTGTGGCTGGCAATATGAATTTAATCAAAGCCTCAGCGGCATTTTTACAAACCATGCGCACGCTCTGCAGCAAACACGGCAGCATTTTAATTTTTGATGAAGTCATGTGTGGATTCCGAGTCGCTTTAGGTGGTGCGCAATCACTCTACAATATCAAACCAGACTTAACAGCCTTGGGCAAAGTCATCGGTGGCGGGTTGCCCGTCGCTGCCTTTGGCGGCCGTGCCGATATCATGGCGCACTTAGCACCTTTGGGTGGCGTTTACCAAGCCGGCACACTGTCGGGCAACCCGGTTGCTGTCGCCGCAGGTTTAACCACCTTAAAATTAATTCAAGCACCTGATTTTTATACAAAACTAGCAGCGCAAACACAAAAACTTGTCGATGGTTTCAACACCGCTGCACAAGAAACTGGTGTCAAATTTTGTGCCGATGGCATTGGTGGCATGTTTGGCTTGTACTTTACTGAACAAGTTCCGGTCAGCTTCGCGCAAGTCATGCAAGCGGACGCGTCCCAATTCAAAGTCTTTTTCCATAAGATGTTAGATCATGGCATATATCTTGCTCCTTCGGCATTCGAAGCAGGTTTTGTATCGGCTACACATGATGATAGTGTGATAGAAACGACAATAACTGCCGCACGTATCGCCTTGAGCGAATTAACATGTAAATGATTTACGCGTAAATAATATTTTATTATTTACATGAAATTTAAGAAACTGTTAATTTTTGAAAAATAGACATCAAAAGCTACATTTTTCAATATACGCGCCGATAAGCTTCTGATATCTTTCGCCGCACTTACATTGATCTTTCGAGAAAAAAAATGCAACTAAACCTAAAAACACTCAGTCTTTCGATTGGCCTTATTTCGACAACACTATGGGCGCAAGCACAAACCCAGACCATTAAGGAATCAGCGCAGCAAGCTATCTTGAGCAATCCAGAAGTGCAGGCAAAATGGCATAGTTTTCAATCAACAAGTTCTAGCCGTGATGCTGCTTTTGGTGCCTATCTGCCGAGTGTCAATCTTAGTTTAGATGCAGGAAAAGACAACCACGAAACACGCTTAGGAAAATCTGATCTCACCAGAAATTCAGCAGCACTTAGCTTAAACCAAATGTTGTACGACGGTTTCTTGACAAGCAATCAAGTGAAACAACTCGACCACTTAAAACGCGTACGTTTTTTTGAGTTACAAGACACCTCCGAAGCGGTCGCTTTAGAAGTAGTGCGCGCTTATTCAGACGTGGTGCGCTTTCGCAAGTTAGTGAGCTTATCTGAAGACAACTACGTACGCCATCGCGCCGTGTTTGAACAAATTCAAGCGAAAGCCAAAGCGGGCGTCAGCCGTCGCGTCGATTTGGAACAAATCTCTGGCCGTCTGGCCTTGGCAGAATCCAACTTAGTCACAGAAATCTCCAATTTACATGACGTAAGTGCCCGCTTTCAAAGACTAGTTGGCGTAATGCCTGGTAAGGACTTGGAGAATCTGAGTTTATTTTCCAATGGCATGCCAAATTCGATTCACTCGGCTTTGAATACCGCATTTACCACCCACCCTGCATTATTAGCAAGCATAGAAAATATCTCCTCAGTCCATAGCAGCCTGAGTGCACGCCGTGCGGCGTATCAGCCACGTCTAGATTTTAAAGCCCGTACCGAGCGTGCGAATAACATCAACTATCTGACTGGGCGCACCAACAATAACATCGCAGAAATCGTGATGACTTGGAATTTATTTAACGGTGGCAGTGATAAAGCGCGCGTCCAAGAAGCGGCGAACCAAGTCAATTTAGCTAAAGATTTACGCGACAAGAGTTGCCGCGATATACGTCAAGTATTGGCGATTGCTTACAATGACACACGCAAGCTGACGGAACAATTGAATTTCCTCGATCAACATCAATTGTCAATCGAAAAAGCGCGTGACGCTTACCGTCAGCAGTTTGATATAGGGCAACGTTCCCTATTGGATTTACTGGATACAGAAAACGAATTATTTCAGGCGAAACGTTCATTCACGAATGCGGAAATCGACCTATTTTTCGCCTTTGCACGTACCCATGCAGGGATGGGAAAACTCCATGCGGCGCTTGGTTTGACGCGTCGTGATGACGGCTCTGACAATCTAAAAATGTTAGATGTAAAAGCAGACGAAGCATCAGCAAACTGCCCTATTGAATCTCCAGAAATTTATGTCATCAACAAGGCGGCACTCGATAAACGTGCGCTAGATGGTATCAATATAGTTGAAACCAGCAAACCGACGGCGACAATTCAAGTCCCTGCGCCTGCCACCGCCGTACAAAATGTTGCACCGACCGATATCGCTGGCAATGCCCGCATCGCCATATTGAACTCGCTCAAAGAATGGCGTGAAGCTTGGATTAGTCGCAACCCAGATGCTTACCTCGATTTTTATGCGAAAAATTATACTTCGCGCGAATCATGGAAAGCAGCACGTCGCGCGCGTTTATTGAACGCTGAAAAAATCACTTTAGAGTTAACAGACGTCAAATTTAACATGCAAGATGCAAAGCATGCGACCACGAGCTTCCAGCAAGACTATCGCTCTGCCACCTATCAAGATAACTTGCAAAAAACTTTGTATTGGGAAGAGTCAAATGGCAAGTGGCGCATCGTGAATGAACTGGTATCTGGCCCTAAAGCCAAGCAATGGTAGGACTGCATGCAGGCAGACGCCATATTGCGTCGCATTGAGTGACAATTAGCCCGCAAATTTGCGGGCTTTTTTTCAGAATCTGGTATGGTCATTGGAGGTTTATTTTGTTTCTCTAGAGAAGGTTTTTTTCTTGTAGAATGCATAGAACAACTTAACGACGGGCGCAGCATTTTTTTGCTAAGCTTAGTGGATATTCCAACGAAGTATTTTTACCCATCGGGTAGAGTCCAAATTGTACAAAAGCCACTCCCATCCAAGGCAACATCGAGGTCTCATACTATCGATAATTTTATTTGTCGTAGCATCCATCTTGGCGCCCTTTTCTTATGGATTAAATTGGGATAAGTTGCGACAAAACTTCCGAGCGCTAAGCAGCAATGAGCAGACATTGAACGAATGGAATACCCTTTTATCCGGGCTCAACGAGGCAACGATTGAGGTCAAGCTACAAAAAGTTAACCAATTTTTCAATCGCAAACTAAGCTATACAGAAGATATTGAACTTTGGGGGCAATCCGATTATTGGGCAACGCCGTTAGAGAGTTTATCGAAAGGAAAAGCTGATTGCGAAGACTATGTGATCGCCAAATACTTTAGCTTACGAAGTCTCAATATTCCGGACGCGCAGCTACGATTAGTGTATGTAAAAGCGCGCATCGGCGGCCCTAATAGTAGCGTGACACAGGCACACATGGTGTTGGCATTTTATCCAACCGCAGATGGTGAGCCCGTCATTTTAGACAATCTCATTACAGACATACGTCCAGCCTCGAGGCGAGCAGATTTAAGCCCGATTTTCAGCTTCAATGGTTTGGGCATTTTTGCTGGTTCTGCCAGCAATGCGACACTGGGTCCTGGTGGCACCAGTCGCTTATCACGTTGGCAGGATTTATTAGAGCGTGCAAAAAAAGAAGGCTTTGAATAATGACTTTGACTCTTATGTAGCATGGCAACCCTAGCGCTGAGGTACGTGGATTAGGTACTTAACTTCAGCCCTAAAAAATACAGAAAATCATTCGCACTATTAAGCTTTAAAAATTTTCAAAGGAAACACTATGTCGATGTATCGTCAACTATGGTTCGCCATTATCTTGAGTACTTTAATCGCGCTCGTGGGTAGCTTGTTTGCCTCGACCATGAGTTCACGTGCGTATTTGAACGAACAACTAAAGATGAAAAATATAGACAACGCTACAGTACTAGCGCTGTCCCTAAGTCAGAAAAATATTGACCAAGTTGAGCTCGAGCTCATCATCAGTTCATTGTTCGATAATGGTCACTACGCCTCAATCAAAATGGAGGATCCAACTGGAAAAGTCTTGGCAGAAAAAAAGTCGCCCGTAGAACAATCTGGCGTCCCTACTTGGTTCATGGAATTTTTCCCAATTCATTCAACGCCTGGCCAAGCACAAATCAGTAGTGGTTGGACACAATTAGGAACCATTTCACTAGTGAGTCAAAGTAGTGGCGCCTACCAAACCCTGTGGAAATCTGCACAAGAAATGTTTGCTG
>CAYXJI010000288.1:0-2815 GCA_964465175.1 uncultured Burkholderiaceae bacterium
TGAGCGTTGTAATGAATTCACTTGGGCGTTTTTTGGGCTTCTTTAGTTTTTTAGTTTCATTGATAGGAGTAAGTCATGTGGCCATATCCAAAAATTGTTGCCCATCGTGGTGGTGGGAGTTTGGCGCCTGAAAATACCTTGGCAGCGATGCAATGTGGCCTCGATCATGGTTTTCGGGCAGTGGAGTTTGACGTGATGTTATCAAAGGATGGCATTCCTGTGCTAATGCATGACGCCGATTTTGGTAGAACGGTGGCGGGCTCAGGTTCGGTGTCAGATACTTTGGGGTATGACTTAATGCAAATGGATGCTGGTTCTTGGTTCGCGCCACAGTTTGTGAATAGTCGTGTGCCAAGCTATGAGGCGGTTTTTTTGTTTTGCCAGACCCATGGTATTTGGATGAATGTCGAAATAAAACCTGCACTCGGTTTTGAAAAAGAGACTGGCAGTGTGGTCGCCAGCGTGACTGAAAAATTATTAAAAGCCCAGGGCGCGACTGCGCTCCCTCCTTTGTTTTCTTCCTTTTCTTTTGATGCGCTCATGTGCGCAAAACAGCGCGCGCCCGATATCTCAAGGGCTTACTTGCTCGACGAATATGACTCAAATTGGCTGGATATATTGCAAAATTTGGGCGCTATTGCCTTACATACCAATCAGAAAAATCTCACACCAGCGTGGGCAAAAAGCGTGAAGGAGGCGGGCTTCGGATTGTTTTGTTATACCGTGAATGAACCAGATCGAGGGCGCGAAATCATGGCTTGGGGCGTGGATGGATTTTGTACTGATCGCATCGATTTAATCGGCCCTGATTTTAGTTGATTCCGTGAGATAGCACTGCGCTAGATGAAATAAGCCGATCACTTTGTGATGAGTATTTTTGCTTACGCCCTTACTGATAAACGCTTACAAGCGCTTACATTGCTTACAAAAAATGCGTCATCGATTGTCGTTTACTGGCGTTATAGTGTCATCAGCAGGCGCCATTGTGCTGAATAAAAACGGTTTGATTGATGATGTATTTTTTTTGAAAAAAAAGGAACGAAGATGAAAGCCACTCACCACATTGCATTACTCCTTGTGACCGCATTGGCCATGCCGGTCTTGGCTCAGACTACAGCGACACCCCATGTTGGCAAGCGCCAAGCGGCGCAACAAAAACGCATTGCCGATGGTGTGCAGTCGGGCGAACTAAGCGCCAGAGAGACCGCCAACTTGGAAATGAGAGAAGCGAAAATTCAAGCCAACAAAAAAGCGGCAAAATCTGATGGGGTCGTGACGGCTGCCGAACGTGCAAAACTGCAAGCCGAACAAAATCGCGCTAGTCGAAAAATTTACCAAAAGAAGCACAACGCCCGCAGCCAGTAATTTTATGTTGCCACGGGAGTCTGGTGTCTGTTTTTGGGTTTTGCGATAAAAATGCGAGTCACATCACGTATAATCAAAGGTTAAATTCACTTTTTGCATGGCCTTTGCCTCTATATATACTATGAACTCGTCAGAAATCCGCGAAAAATTCCTCAAATTCTTTGAATCTAAAGGACATAGCATCGTCCGATCTTCCAGCCTGATTCCCGGCAACGATCCTACCTTATTGTTCACCAACTCCGGTATGGTGCAATTTAAAGACGTATTTCTAGGACAAGATAAACGTAATTACACTCGCGCTACCACGGCGCAACGCAGTGTACGCGCGGGCGGTAAGCATAATGATTTGGAAAACGTCGGCTACACCGCGCGTCACCATACTTTCTTTGAAATGTTGGGCAATTTTTCGTTTGGTGATTATTTTAAACGTGATGCGATTAACTACGCTTGGGAATTATTGACCGTCGTTTATGGTTTGCCAAAAGAGAAGTTGACCGTCACCGTTTACCAAGAAGATGACGAAGCTTATAACATCTGGAAAGACGAAATCGGCGTGCCCGCCGAGCGCATTATTCGCATTGGCGACAACAAAGGTGCGCGCTACGCGTCCGATAATTTCTGGCAGATGGCAGACACGGGGCCTTGCGGTCCTTGCAGTGAAATTTTCTATGACCACGGTGCGGAAATCTGGGGCGGCCCTCCAGGCTCTCCTGATGAAAACGGCGATCGTTTTATTGAAGTATGGAATTTGGTCTTCATGCAATTCAATAAAGATGAACAAGGCGTCTTACATCCATTGCCTAAGCCATGCGTCGATACGGGCATGGGCTTAGAGCGTATCTCGGAGGTTTTACAGCACGTCCATTCCAATTACGAAATCGATACTTTCCAAGCCTTGATCAAAGCAGAGGCACGCGAAACGGCCTGTTCTGATCTGAATAATAATTCTTTGAAAGTGATCGCGGATCATATCCGTTGCGCTGGTTTCTTGATTGTTGATGGCATTATTCCGGGTAACGAAGGTCGCGGCTACGTATTGCGTCGCATTACGCGCCGTGCTTTGCGCCACGGCCATAAACTTGGTCAAACTAAACCCTTCTTCTTTAAATTAGTGGCTGATCTCGTCAAAGAAATGGGCGTCGCTTATCCAGAGTTGGCAGAAGCGGGCGAGCGCGTTGCACAAGTCTTAAAACAAGAAGAAGAACGTTTCGGTGAAACACTGGAACACGGCATGAAGATTCTGGAAGCGGCGCTTGCTAAAGATAGCAAGAATCTTGACGGCAATACCGCCTTTACTTTATACGACACCTATGGCTTCCCATTAGACTTAACGGCCGATATTTGCCGTGAGCGCAGTGTAGTGCTGGACGAGACTGGTTTTGATGCCGCGATGGCAAATCAGAAGCAAATGGCGCGTGCAGCAGGTAAGTTTAAGATGAGCGCGGCGATT
>CAYXJI010000288.1:2825-3329 GCA_964465175.1 uncultured Burkholderiaceae bacterium
TCAAAATTTGTCGGCTACGAACAATTGAGTTATGACAGTAAAGTGATTGCTCTGTATGTCGATGGCGCGGCAGTACAAAAAATTGAAGCAGGGCAGGCAGCGATTGTGGTGCTGGATGTGACACCGTTCTACGCTGAATCCGGTGGTCAATGCGGCGATGCTGGTGTCTTGCAAGCGGCCAATGGCGTGGCTTTCGACGTTGCCGATACTCAAAAAATTCAAGCTGATGTATTCGGTCATCACGGCATGTTGAGCGCTGGTAGTTTGGCTGTTGGCGATGCCGTCAGCGCTCAAGTCGATCAAGTCTTGCGCGGACATACCATTCGCAATCACTCCGCCACCCATTTGATGCACAAAGCTTTGCGCGAAGTGCTGGGCGCGACCCACGGCGAAGTCGGCGCGTACCTCTTGTCGCTGTGGGGGCTGCCGCGAACGATCTGTGAGGTCGTCCAGTTCCACGACACGCCGCGCGACGCACCGGAGCCCAGCGAGCTGCTGACCGCA
>CAYXJI010000288.1:3339-3812 GCA_964465175.1 uncultured Burkholderiaceae bacterium
CGGCGCACATGTTGCACAAAAAGGTTCCTTGGTGGATGCCGAAAAAACCCGCTTCGACTTTAGTCATAACGCGCCAATGACGGCAGAAGAAATTCGCCAAGTGGAAGTGATCGTGAACCGTGAAATTCTGGCAAACGTCGCGACACAAGCACAGTTAATGTCATTTGATGACGCGGTTAAGCACGGCGCGATGGCCTTGTTCGGTGAAAAATATGGCGACGAAGTGCGCGTACTAGACATCGGTAGTTCACGCGAATTATGCGGTGGCGTGCACGTGCATCGTACTGGTGATATCGGCGTGTTTAAGATCGTTGCAGAGGGTGGGATTGCTGCCGGTATCCGCCGCGTTGAAGCGGTGACGGGTGAAGTCGCCTTTAGTCTGGTGCAGGATATGGATGCGCGCATAAGTCAGGTTGCGTCGACGATGAAAGTGCAGCCAGAAGACATAGGCGCACGCCTGAATCAATGGCAAG
>CAYXJI010000288.1:3822-5294 GCA_964465175.1 uncultured Burkholderiaceae bacterium
CTGCATTGAAATCTAAATTGGCGGCAAATCAAGCCGATGCCATGTTGTCGCAGGCTTTGGATATCAATGGCGTGAAGGTGTTAGTGGCGACGCTGGACGGTGCCGATGCAAACGCTTTGCGTGATTCTGTAACACGTCTGAAAGATCAATTGAAAACAGCGGTAGTGGTATTGGCCTCTGTCCTTGATGGTAAAGTCAGCTTGACCGCGGGCGTAAGCGCTGATTGCACAGGTAAAGTCAAAGCCGGTGATTTGGTGAATTTCGTCGCGCTACAAGTGGGCGGCAAAGGTGGTGGTCGCCCAGACATTGCGCAAGCGGGTGGCACCAAGCCAGAGGGCCTAGAGGCAGCGATGGCGGCTGTGCCTGAGTGGTTAGCAACTAAGTTGTAAGCTGGATTGTAATTGAGGTTGAAATTGAGGTTGAAATTGAGGTTATGAACGGAATTGACGTTCTGACCTCAAGAGACGTAGGCATTAAGTTTAGTTAAGTTATATCTCTAACTTATTGGAACTAAGCTTTATTGTAAGTTGACAAGTAAAGTGTGGTTTTAGTGGCAAATGTTTTAATTAGGCTGTAGCCAAGCTGCAATTAAGCGTAATATAAAGTGCAAGTAAAGCAAGTTTTGTTTGTTGCGTTGCACAATTCGCGGATTTTTCCGGTAGAATTGCCCGTAACATGTTTTTGTCGTTGATGGGTTTCTTAGAAGCTATTCTTATTCTTGTAACAGGTACAATCATGCAATTCAATAAAGAGCTGGATGCACGTGGTTTAAATTGCCCGCTTCCTATCTTAAAGGCCAAAAAAGCCTTGGCCGAAATGATCACTGGTGAGGTTTTGCGCGTGATTGCAACCGATCCGGGTTCTGTACGTGATTTCAAAGCTTTTTCTAAGCAAACTGGGAATGAGCTTTTATCGCATTTAGAAGTCAGCAACGAATTTGAATATTTTCTGAAGCGCAAATAAAACAAGCTAACTGGGCAGAAACTCAGCATACCATGGCGTTGAATATAGGCTCAGAACGACAAGATCTTAAAAAACCACAAATATTTTTGTGGTTTTTTTTTATCAAAATGCGCTGGTTTCATAGAGGAATTTCTCAGTTTTCATAAAAAAGAACGAACGTTCTAAAATTGCAGACGGGTTTCCTGTTAACATCTATAATCTGCTACTTTACGTTTACGTCAATCAGTGAAAAACAAGCATGCTAAATTTCACGCGATGTGATTGATTCGCACCCAATTTTTATTCGTTTTTTATCCTATTTAACTTAGTAAGCACAATAAAGGCAAAACTATGAAAGTCTTAGTACCAGTTAAGCGCGTGGTTGACTATAACGTTAAAGTCCGCGTCAAATCCGATGGCTCTGGCGTTGATGTTGCTAACGTCAAGATGTCGATGAACCCATTCGATGAAATCGCTGTAGAAGAAGCGACCCGCTTAAAAGAAGCTGGTGTGGTGACTGAAGTTGTCGC
>CAYXJI010000289.1:0-5267 GCA_964465175.1 uncultured Burkholderiaceae bacterium
TCCAGTGACTGCAATAGTCGATGCACTAGATTGGCATCAGGTAGCATGGTGCCGAAGAACAGAATTTTTTCTTTATATTGAATCAGTATCGTGGGAAAATTTTCTATATCCAAATCCTCAACTAGATTTGCGTGGTCTTCTATATCTATCCAAGCAAAACATTTATCTTGGTGCTGGGTTCTTAATTGGTCAAACGCGGCGCGATAGGATGCACATGTGTCGCACCAAGCGGCGCATAAACAAGCAACCAGCCACGACTTTGTGCGCAATTCGTTTTGGATTGCAGAGAGATCGTTAGTCAGTAAAAATTGTGTAGTCATACCCTATTTTAACCGATGATGTGCGGCGTGAAAAAGTGGGGTGTGAAAAATACCGGAAGAGAAAGTTCTCGCCGATGGTGATGCTAGGGAAAGCGACCAGGACAGGGTAAAATGAGCATATGACGATCTTACTTGCAATTGAAACTTCGACTGAAATAGCGTCGGTCTCCTTGAATATCGGTACGCGAATCATTTCTCGTGATTTATCCGGTGTGCAGACGCATTCGCATGGTTTGCTGCCTGCGATTCAAGAATTACTATTGGATGTGGAGCTTGGACTGCAGCAGGTGGGTGCACTTGCTTTTGGTTGTGGCCCAGGTGCTTTCACTGGTACGCGCACTGCTTGTGGCGTGGTGCAAGGCTTGGCATATGGCCTCAATTTGCCGGTGATTCCCGTGGTGAGTTTGGCGATGATGGCAGAGGCGGCTTACCTGCATTCAGGCTATCAAGAAATGTTGTGTTTGCTTGATGCACGTATGGATGAAGTCTATTGGGCGCACTATCGTCGCCAGGGCGAACAATGGGTAGAGCTGGTTGCACCACGTTTGGGGGCGCAGAATGATGCTGTGGCGCTTGCGCGATTACGTCAATTGCCGGTCGTTCTTGGTGATGGTTTGCAGTTGTTGGCATCTGACTCGGATATTGTGATGACGAGAGAGCGGCCACATGCAGAGTTTGCCGTGCGTATCGCCTTGCGTGCTTTTGATTTGGGAATGACTGTCGATGCTGCGCAAGCCCAACCTTTATACTTGCGCAATAAAATAGCACAGACTACTGCTGAGCGACTTTCGCTTAGAGAGAGTCGTTAATGTCGACGCTTGCAGATTCCATCTCAATAAGTGAACAATTGACTGATTGCTTGCTCGGCGGCAGTGATCTCGATGAGATCTTGAGCATAGAAGATGCGGTGTATTCTCACCCTTGGACGCGCGGAAATTTTCTTGATACGTTTGCTGGTGACTATGAGGCCTTAGGGCTGCGTACGGCGAACGGAGTCTTGGTCGCTTATTTTGTATTGATGCCGGTGCTTGAAGAATTGCATTTGCTGACTTTTGCTGTGCATCCCGAACATCAGGGGCGAGGATATGCGCATTATTTACTCCAAAAAATGATAGTGCTAGCGCAGAGTAAGCGCTACCAGTCGATTTTGTTGGAAGTGCGAATCAGTAATCTGCGGGCATGGCATGTTTATCAGCGCTTTGGCTTCACCGAAATTGGGCGACGTAAGGGCTACTATCCTGTCGATCACTTACATCGTGAAGACGCCATTGTGATGCGGATTGCTGTCGCTGATTCGAATCTGCCAACTGATAACTAAGTGAACTGCGTAGCTTAAGTGAGCAATTCTATGAATAATGTGCATGATATTTACCTGGAAAATTTGGGCGTAGGCGAGATTTGGCAATTACGCCAGGCTTCTGTCGTAGACGCTGTTGAAGATAGTCCACACCTTGAGATTGCACAGCCTGCTGCGCCGATGAGCATCTCGGCGATTCCCGACGTTTTGCCTACGCCTTGGCAAAAGTTGCAGCTTGATGTGCAGTTGTGTCAAACCTGCACGCTCTGTGCGCAATATGGCAAGGGTGAGGTGGTCATCAACACAGCGACGTCGCCGATACTTGTTTTAAGTGATTGGTCGAAACCAAACATCAGTACGCACTCCGATCCCATTGTGCAGAAAATCGAGACCCTGATGTCCAATGTCTTGAGTGCATTGTCTACGCTGCTCGCGCAACCTAGGCAGAGCCATCAAACCCCTGCAAGCGGCGCGATTTATCACGCGTCGCTCTTGAAAGCGCAGCTTATGCAGGACTCGCAATTGCGTTTTGATGCAACTGCCGAGAGTGGTGCTAGGCAATGTGTGGAATTGTTGCGTCGGCAAATAGCGTTGCTGCAGCCCCGTATTTTGCTTGTATTTGGCGAGCGAGTAGGCCAGATATTATTAGGTGACGATGCAATAAGTTTGGCTGAAATGCGACGCACGCCTGTCAAATATGCGGGTATTCCTGTTGTTGTTACTTACGACGCGCAGCACTTGTTGAATTTTCCCGAATCCAAATATGAAGTGTGGCAAGATCTTTGCCGCATTCAAGGGCTTAATACGTAAAGCGTAGTGCAAGTTCACTTTTACTAGAGATGATCTATGGATACTTATCAAAGCAGTTTTCATCAAGAGTGGTCTCAATTGGACGATCCGCATGTGAGAGCCTTGGCTTGGTTGCTGACTTCACCTGATCTGTTGGATAAAGACTCGCCGATTTGGTGGCAGCAATTAGGCTCACTGGATATCTCAAATAGAGAGAAATTGAGAGCATGGCTGCTTGCCTTAAATACCCATCCTACGCCCCTACATCAGGCTTTAAATATCCATAAATTTTTGCGTCTTGGACATTATGCAGAGAAGCTTTTGGCTTTTTATTTTAGTCATGAAGGGCTTTTATATGCCCATAGTCTACAAGTGCATAGTGAAAAATCTGAGACTATCGGTGAGTTTGACTATCTGTTATTTGCGCAAGGTGGTTTGTTGCATCTCGAATTGGCGACAAAATTTTATCTGTTCCATCATTCAAAAGAGGGTGGCAAGCGAGATAGTGTATTCAATTATTTAGGGCCGAATCTTAATGATAGTTTGGGCGCCAAGATGCAAAAAATCTTGCAACAACAGCTCACGTTGTCGCAGCATGAGGCCGCTAAGAAAATCGTGCAAACAAAAATTGTTGCGGCAAAGGCTTTGGTCAAGGGCTGGCTGTTTTATCGCAGCTCTGATCGTGGTCTTGCTTCTGTGGCGGGTATTGCAGAGCGCCATTGCTTGGGGTTTTGGTGGAGTTTAGACGAGTTTGAGCATTTGGCGGTGCCCTATGCATTACGTTTAGATCGTTTGCAATGGCTAGCGCCGGCGCAAGTTGGGCTAGACGATGTGATGGAAAAACCTATCTTGCTGGATGTTTTGCAGCGACATTTTCAGGTGGATAAAACACCTGTGATGGTTGCTATCATGCGAAAAAATGGACAGCTGATGCAGGAATTTTGTCGTGGTATGGTGGTGCCAAACGATTGGGAAATGCAGGCGCGGCAAGTGTTGACTTAGCCTACCTTATGGCGACATTGCGATAAATCTGACGCACGAAATGGCAGGCAAAAAAGGGGGGAATGTTTCCCCTTTTTTTTATTCGTGTTTTTGTTCGCCGATTAAAGCCACGGAATCAAATATTTTTTGATTGGCTTTGTGCTTGAGCATCACAGCATACATGGTGGATGCCACAAAGAGGCCAAAAATCACAATGATGATGCTAGTGTGCAGTTGCAAGGAAACCATGAAGCTATAGAGAGCAAGTACCACCAATATCGATAAATTTTCGTTAAAATTTTGTACCGCGATAGAGTGCCCGGCGCTCATTAAAACGTGGCCGCGATGTTGCAGGAGCGCATTCATAGGTACCACGAAGAAGCCAGCTAGGCCACCAATAAAGATAAGTAAGGGGTAGGCGAGCCAAACTGACTTTACAAAGATCATGGAGGTCACCACCAGTCCCATCAAAACACCCAAAGGCATCACGGACAGCGATTTTTTCAATGGCACAATGCGAGCGGCACATAAAGCCCCAAGCGCGATACCGAGAGCGAAGACGCCTTGTAGTTCAGTTCCCTTATTTAAAGGCATACCCAAGTTAACGCGCGCCCATTCAAGTACCAGTAGCTGCAAAGTTGCTCCTGCGCCCCAAAAAAGGGTTGTCACCGACAGGGAGATTTGTCCTAGTTTGTCTTTCCAAAGTCTGACCGAGCAATGAGCAAAGTCTCGCAAGAGGCACAGCGGATTGGATTCTTGTTTGTGATATTTGGCACCCGTATCCGGGATGTAACGGTTAAAGATTGCGGCAACGAGGTAGCAAGCAGTAATTACGCAAAGTGCAGCTTCGTTAGTGCTATCAATCCCAAATTCGATAATGGGGAAATCAAATGACAGTAATCGGCTTGATATCTGCGGGTCGATTAATTTGCCGCCGAGTAGTACGCCCAGAATAATCGAGCTAATCGTTAAACCCTCGATCCAGCCATTGGCTGCTACTAATTTTTCGGGGGGGAGTAACTCGGTCAGGATGCCATATTTTGCGGGTGAATAAGCTGCAGCACCGAAGCCAACCACGCCATAAGCAATGACAGGATGCACATCAAAAAACATGAGAGCACAGCCTGCTACTTTGATCAAATTCGTGATGAACATGACCTTGCCTTTGGGGCGAGAGTCGGCGAAGGCGCCGACAAAAGCGGCCAGTACCACATAAGAGAGCGCAAAACTCCATTTGAGTAGCGGCGTCATCCAAGCCGGTTCGTGCATAGAAACTAATAGCGCCATCGCTGCAATCAGCAGCGCGTTATCGGCCAGCGAAGAAAAAAACTGCGCCGCCATAATTGTGTAAAAACCGCGTTTCATTCGATCCGTGCACCTTAGTCTAGTCACATGCACGATATGCTTTATCGAGCAGGCAAGCTTTATACCATGAAACATCGATTATTTCTTTGAAATAACACAAGCATGATAAGGAATACTGGGTAAAATATCAGTGTTTCTCCACGTTTCTCACAACACTTTGTATCGATTGCATTCAATATGGCTAAACAAAAAACAAATTATACGTGCACCGAATGTGGTGGTGTGCAAAGTAAATGGGCGGGGCAGTGTCCATCTTGCCAGCAGTGGAATACGCTGGTCGAAACGATTATTGAAGAGGGTGGAAATCGATATTCGAATAAACATCAGGGCATCGCGCAAACCGCGCCCATACTCAACCTGGCAAAGATTGACGCGCAAGATATCCCTAGATTTGGTACTGGCATAGAGGAGTTTGATCGTGTCTTGGGTGGGGGCTTGGTACCCGGTGGTGTGGTGTTGATCGGTGGTGATCCTGGGATAGGTAAGTCGACCTTGTTATTGCAAGCTTTATCAAA
>CAYXJI010000290.1:0-5239 GCA_964465175.1 uncultured Burkholderiaceae bacterium
GGCCAGAAAAATTAATCGAAATTCGCCCATCTTGCGGTGAGCGGGTTTCGGCAATATTCATATTACTCATCACTTTGAGACGCACCACCATGGCTGGCCAATAGGTTTTGTGGAGGCTACGAATTTGCCGCAAAATGCCATCGATACGATAACGTATGCGTAAGAAAAATTCTTCTGGTTCAAAGTGAATGTCGGAGGCATTTTGTTGTACCGCATCGGCCAAAATCGCGTCCATTAACCGCACTAAAGGTTGACTGTATTCGTCAGAGACCGACTGCAAGCTTTTGTAGTTAATTTCTCCTGTTTCGATTTCTTGCAAAATACCATCGATCGAAAGCTCAAAACCATAGTACTGGTCAATCGCCTTCATGATGTCAGATTCACTGGCAAGCATGGGCGTGACGCTGATATCTTTGCCCAGCATCGCGCTAATCTGATCGAGTGCGACGATGTTTGCGGTGTCGGCCATGGCCAGCATCAGTTGGCGCGAATTTTTGTCGTACACCATAGGGAAGACGCGGTAGCGCTTCGCCACATCTTTGGAAACGAGTTTGATGGCGTTCGCATCGGCGATGATGCTGGTGAGATCGGTACTTTGCTGATTGAGGTTTTCACTCAAAGCTTCACGTACCGTCGCCTCAGTGACAAAACCTAAAGTGATCAAGAGCTTACCTAAGGGTAGGCTAGTCGTTTTTTGCTCAATCAACGCAATGCGTAATTGATCTTCACTAATGACCCCTTTTGAGATCAGTAGCTTACCTAAGGGGAGTTTGATTGCTTCTGCCATGCTTACATTCTATTTGCTTCGCCGCGCGTGGCGGGGATTAGGTGGTTGGCTAGCTTGTTCTGCAAGGTATACGCCGGAGTCGCTTTAGTCATCGCGTGCTTTCTCTAGCTCAGCGATGCGTTGTTGAACTTTGCCTCGACTAAAATTACCTGGCCCAGTTTGTCCAGCCTCTAAAGCGCGTTGATAATAATCGATGGCGAGCTTGCTTTGATTGAGTCTATCCAGACTGACGGCCAAATTAAACGCATAATCGGCATTGGTCGCTTGCGTCGCATAGGCGCGGAAATAAAATTGTTGGGCATCCGACCAGCGTGCTTGTTGCGCATATAAATTACCAAGAGCGAATAAAATCGCCGCTGCATCGGGATGCAAGCTCAAGGCTTTTTTGAGGCGGCTTTCGCTTTGAGCAGGATCACCTTGCTGCAAGCTCGTCAGGCCTGCAATCGCATCGGGATCATTCGGGTCTAGCGCTAACAATTGACCGTAATAGCCGCCCGCTTTGTCGGCGTTGCGTTGATTGAGCGCCAGCGCCGCTAAGCCCAGTAAGGCATCGTGATTTTTTGGCTCTTGCACTAACACGCTTTGGTAGTGCTTTTCGGCGCTAGCGACATCACCGCTTAAAAAAGCTTGATAAGCTGTGTTCAGTGCAGGATTAATCTGATTGCCGCTATTCCCTTTGCGAATTTGGATCGCGTTGCCATCGTTTACTTTATGACTGGATAAGTTACTTGCGCTGTTGCTTGAATTCTTTTGCGCTTCGTTAGACTGGCGTGAGAGATCAAGGGATTTTTCGTTAGCGGAAATCGTCTTGTCGAGCGCTTTGCTAGGCGACTGTTTGTTGCTTGCCTCAGCAGCCAATGCGCTGGCAGAGGATGTTGATGCCAATGACGCAGCGCTTGCCATCGTGGCGTCGCCAGTGCTGGCCGCTGAGGCCGCGATATTTGGTTCTACATTGGGTACAGACGCTGGCGCAGGCATAGGCGCCGGCGCTGGTAAATTATTTGCGGCTTGACCTAACAGGCCTGAGCGATTCGCCAGTAAGCTGTTTTGCCAATAAAGATAAGCGACGCCCAACAGCATCAAAAAGCTGACGCTGCCCAGTCCTATGTACCATTTTTTCTTGTAGTCAGTAGGCGCCGCTTTGGCGGTGAATACTGACTTGGCTTTTTGTTGTTCGGCCATGAGCAATGGATTATTCTGCGTGACCGCCTTGACTTGCTCGGGATCAATACGTGGCCGCTGTAATCGCTCTGCCATCGATGGCTCTGGCCTGGAGACGGGTGTGTCAGGTGCAGGTTCCTTGGAATGAACAGCTGGGGCGGCTGTTAAGCCAGTCATGTCGTAATCGGCGTTGGCATTCAAGGTGGGTTCGTGCTGCCGATGGAGTGAATTCGATCCGTGCTCTTTGCTCAGCCCTAGTCCAAGATCGAGAACGGCATCGGCTGAAGCTTGACTGGTTTCCGTGTTGTCTAGCGATAAGCTGTGCGCTGAGGGTTCCTGCGCTAGAAGTTCACTTCCCGATGTATCCGCGACGGTTGCAGCTAAATTTGGCTCAACATGATTCTCGGTCGGCGACAAAGAGAGCGCCGTGTCGCTCTGTTGTTTTTGTTTGCTTTGCTCAGCTTTCTTGAGCGCTTGCATTAGCAAACTCATGGTTGACCTACCTTTTTCACACTGGCGTTGTTGACGGGTTTGCTAGCCTTGCCTGCAGGCGCGTTTTGTGCCGGTTCGGTATAAGGCTCTTGATTTAAAGGTGCATCGTTGGGTAAGAGATAGCGATAATTTTTGTAATCGCCGCTCAAACTAGCGTCCTTTACTACGATAGGGCGCATAAAGATGACCAGCTCCGATTTGGTCGCGGTCTCGTTTCGATAGCTGAGCGCGTTCCCAAGGAATCCCAATTTGCCGGCTCCTGGTAGCTCATCTTTTAAATTATTCACACTATCTTGCATTAAGCCGCCCATGACAGCGATCTGTCCACTACTGACTTTCAGTACCGACTCCATCTCGCGGGTTTGGATCACTGGCACGTTACTGATCACTGGCACTGTCGCGTTGGCCAATGCGGGATTGGGATCTTGTACAAAACCGATAATGCGCGAAATGCTAGGACGGACATTGATCGTCACCTCTTCGCTATCGGCGATTTGCGGTGTCACGCTCATGACAAATCCGACTGGCACGGTATTGAGGCTGGAGGTATAGGTCGTGATTGCTGGGGTGCCTACGCTGCCTTGTTGGGTGGTTGCGGTGATGGTGAAGTAGACGCGGTTATCCACGACTTTGAGTAAGGCAGTTTGATTATTTAAGACGCTGATCTTGGGACTAGACAAGACTTTCACTTTGCCAAAAGACTCTAATAACTGTATGGTCGCGGCGATGTTTCCCAAGCCGGTTAAAGGCTTTAGGAAATTGAAATTCAAAATACCTTGACTGAGGCCGGGATTGATACCCGACGGTAGCGCGCTCCCATTTGCTTGCCCAAAGCTAACGCTAGGCCCTTCGTTGGGGCTGGTTCGTAAGGATGACCAATTAATGCCTTGCTGGTATTGGTTATTTAATTGCACTTCAACCACGGTCGCCTCGATCAAAACTTGACGCTTGGCACTAGACATCACGAGGTCAAGAAATTCTTGAATTTTTTCGTGCTGTCTGCCGGTTGCGCGTACCGCGATCAGGCCTGTCTCTGGATTGGCAATCACAGAAGCGGCTTCGCGATAACTTACCCTAGGTGGGTTGACGTTGGCATTGTTGTTGGCAGTATTGTTATTTGTATTGGCTGCGCCGTTAGTGTTGTTGGGCGCGGCGGTGGTATTGATGGCATTTGGCGCATTGCTATCGGGGATTTGTTTATCCGTTTCCCTTAAAGTGTCTTTGATGTTGTCGACTAAGGTCGTCCAAAAACGGTTGTTCGAGGTGTTCGAGACCGAGGTGGTTGAATTATTATTGCCACCACCACCACCATCGCCCGAGGAGCTGCCGGTAGTCGAGATTTGGGTTGCGATGCTGACCGTGCTACTGGTGTCGCGCGACACGTTCACATAATCGATCTTATAGTTGCGCAGGAAAGGCGTATCCGGCAAGACGACTAAATTATTGCCGTTTAATTCGAAACGCATGTCGACCTGTTTGGCGATGCGTGACAATAATTGCGGCAGTGTTTGGTCCAAGGCATTTAAGGTGACTTCGCCTTCTATGCCTGCGTGGATATCGACATTCACTTTGGCATCGCGCGCTAATGCAAATAAAAGGGATTGCACCGGAACTTTATAGACAGCGACACTGTAGGTTTCTACTTTGGGAGTCGGTTTTGGCGGGCTAATGCTGGCGCTTTGGCGTACCGGCTCGGGGATCGAATCCACACTTCGATTGGCTTCTTGTATGTGGCTGATGGACGGCGCTACGGCTTGCGTGCCGCAGCCCGCTAAGAGAACACAAT
The DNA here is from genome assembly GCA_964465175.1 of uncultured Burkholderiaceae bacterium. GTDB lineage: Bacteria > Pseudomonadota > Gammaproteobacteria > Burkholderiales > Burkholderiaceae_D > Undibacterium. The sequence goes on from CAYXJI010000290.1 coordinate 4,227, forward strand.
AGGTGACAGCTAATTTTTTCATTGATTCAAGTTTGTGGTCGATTACAAGTCAGGCATGGGGTTTGGATTGCCGCGTACGACGTCCTGTAGTGGAATTACTCTATTTCACCACAAATTCTCACTCTGTGAACGATGCATTTCCGCTTTTAATCCTTCTATCGTGCGCAATTGTGGCCGATAGGCTGCGTTTTCTGCTAGCTCTTTGCGCATAGTCCAAGCATCTTCACGTCGGTCGAAGCTGTTATAGACTATGCCAAAACGGTTTTGGTTCGCTAGTTTGGTTGGATAAAGGTAGAGATTCTCGGCACCAAATTGCACCGCATATTTTTTCAATAACTGCTCCAATTTCACACTATCGCCGCTGTCCACTAAACTTAATTGCAGCGTATAAAAATGTTCTGGCGTGCTGCTCAACCATTTTTTGGATAGTGCTATGCGTTGCTTTAAGAAGTTATCGTTGACGGCGTCTACTGTAGTCGCTGAAGTTATTGGCTGGCTCGCTTGTGGCGTCGGGGTGGCGGCTTTGGCCTCGATGGCATGTGCTGATGCAGATGCAGAAGTAGGCGCTAGTGCAGCCGAGGTGTTCACTTCACTTAGCTTGCGTTCTTTGGGCGTAAAGGTGCGGCCCGATGACATAGTTAGACCTGAGGCATTGGCATTACGCGCCTCAACTGCTTTATCAACTGCTTGATTGACAGTCCACGTCCAATGCGCCCAATACGCCACGCCCGCGGTCAGTAGTATTCCTAGCACTAAAAAAAACCAATGCTGAGGGGTGAAATGTGGCTTGTGAGTCGAGAATTCACTATCACGAATGGCCGCATCGACGTGTTTGGCGTCGACGGCATGCGTATTGTCGGCGAACGCTGCTAGCAAAGCTTTGTCGGCAAGGATGTTGATGCGGCGCACGATGCCTTCGGACACCTTGGCTAAACGTTTGATCGCGCCTTGACTAAATACATTCGGGCCATGGTAGCCAGCCGCGCGCATGCGAAACATGAGAAATTCTGGAA
>CAYXJI010000291.1:0-5234 GCA_964465175.1 uncultured Burkholderiaceae bacterium
TGGTATTACGATTGCCCCGCATTGGTTCTAGCATGCAGTCGCAGTTGTCTTTCGATCTCCGGCAAACAGTATCAAGCCAGTCAAGAAAAATTAGGCGGCAAAAATCTCATTAGCATCGACCTCAGCCCCTCAAAAGAGGGCGTCTGGGGTGATTATTCGCGCACCTTCGCATTCGAATTTGGCGTTTATGTGGAGCAGCCTAAGACTTTAGAATACTGCAATGGCTTGCGTTTTTTGACGCAACTACATGAAGAAATGATGCAATGGCTCAGACCCGAGGTGAGCTTTCACCAACTATTTCAGTGGACCAATGTCAGGATTAGAGAAAGCGGCTTTGTTAATTTGGATTTTCGTAGCAATGTAGGACATAGCTTGGAAAGCCAAAGAGAATTACGTCAATTCATACAGGCCAATAATCATCTCGCGCTGTCAGCCGTTGATTTTTTTAGCTTCGAACCTTTTGTTCGCTTAAAAGGTGGTCATTGGGGATTTAAGCATGAAGATATTTTTTACTTTAATCACGCAGGAAAATTAGAACGCCTTTAAGTATTTTTTGTTGGCAAGTCATGTCTAGGCACAAGTAAGCTTTGAAATCTCACCGACACAAAATCGCGATAACAAAAAGCCAGGATAGACCTGGCTTTTTTGTTATAGAAAATACGGTGTGAATGCCATCAGCATAGAAAGGACAAATTCATCATTACGCTGCCACACAAGCGACTGTGATTTTTTGTGACGCATCGGGTGTGGCAGCACTAACCTTGCCCGTGCCATTAGTCACGCTACATTTTTGACCAGTCGGCTGAGTAGAAACTTGGACGTCATAGGATTGACCATCAAGCAAGCTAAAATTAAAGGTAAACGTACCATCCGCCAGCATATTACGGATATCGCTACCATTATTCGTTAGGCCTATGCCAGTTCCCACTTTCAATCCGGCCAGCGTGCCACCGACGGGAATGCCAGGAACGCAATTGATCGCAATATTTTTTGCGGCAGGCAAGTTATTGATATTCGCAGTACCTGTCCCATTTTGAACGGTACAAACTTGTGCGGCGGGAGGAATAGACACTTTTACCGCATAGGGCTTTTGATCAACGACATAGGTTTGTAAACTAAACGCGCCATTCGCTGAAATCACAGTTTGCTGAACGTCATTGACTTGCAACTGCAAAGTTTTTGTACTTTCAAGGCCGGTCAACACACCGCTTAGAGGAATATTAGGGAGACAATTGACGCTGATGTTTGTCACTGGCGCGTCACTCGTCATTTTGCCACTACCGTTGGTGACCGTGCAGTTGACTAGATTCGGTTGTGAGTAAACCGAGATAGCATACGCCGCGTTGCTTGCGACCTTAAAGGAAAAAGTACCGTCAGCCGTCATCTCAGTGCTATAACCCGCTTCGTTGACCAAGGTCAATCTACTAGTGTTATCACTTGTTAAACCTTTGACTGTACCGCCCACTGTCGTGTACACAAAGCCACCGCAACCTACTAACATTACTGCGAATGCGGAACCAATGACGGCTAATTTTTTATCTAATTTAATCAAGATTACTCTACCTTTAAAGCGGTTTAAGCTAAGTGTCAACGCTATCCTAGCATCAACACATGAAAATAAGCTCGCATTGTACAACAAGCTGATGCCATTATTTTGTCTATATATTGTAAGAAAAGACAAGCCGTATGCGTCGTCTTTTGCAGCTTAGTTTGCAGCTTAGTTAGCAGCATGGTTTGTGCGATCGGCTCCAGTCGGTTAGGATTACGCCTAAATTTCACTTTCTTTCATTTAACATTACATTTGAAGTAAGTGCCCCAGAATCTTTTCAACTCAGTTTCCGCATGTCACCAGACGAATATTGCCAAGAAAAAGCCGCTCAGAGCGGTTCCAGTTTTTATTATAGTTTTCTCTTTTTACCTCAGGAAAAGCGTCGTGCGATCACTGCACTGTATGCGTTTTGTCGCGAAGTGGATGACGTTGTCGACAATTGCAGTGATGAAGCCGTCGCCCGCAACAAATTGGCATGGTGGCGTAAAGAGGTGCAGGCCATGTTAAGACAGGCGCCTACGCATCCGGTCACCAATGCACTAATGCCGCATATGAGCACTTATCAACTTGAGGGCACGCACCTATTAGCCATCATTGATGGCATGGAGATGGATCTCAATCAAAACCGCTACTTGGATTTCATCGCTTTGCAACAGTATTGCTGGCATGTCGCAGGCGTCGTCGGCATTTTGTCTGCCAGCATTTTCGGCATCAAAAATCCACAAACAAAACAATTTGCAGAGAAATTAGGCTTGGCATTCCAAATGACCAATATCATTCGGGATGTCGGTGAAGATGCCCGTAAGGGTCGCATTTATTTGCCGGTCAATGAATTGCAACAATTTAACGTGCCGGCCAGCGATATTCTCAATGCGAAACACAGCGAACAATTCCAAGCCTTAATGCAGTTTCAATACGACCGCACCCAAAAACTATACGATGAGGCTTTTGCTTTATTGCCTGAGGAAGACAGACGTGCCCAGCGTACTGGTCTCATTATGGCCGCCATTTATCGCGCCCTACTCGTTGAGATTCAACAAGATCAATTTCAAGTTTTAAAACAAAGGATTTCATTGACACCTATTCGTAAACTTTGGTTAGCTTGGAAGACTTATATTCGTGGCTAGTTTTCTGCGAGGCTTACGAGCAAAATCAGGGGTAAAGCAACGGCCCAAGCGGGTTGCTATCATCGGTGCGGGATGGGCAGGCTGCGCCGCCGCAATTCGCGCTTGCGAACTAGGACACCAAGTGAGTTTAATCGAAGCAGCGCGACGCCTCGGTGGTCGTGCTCGCACAGTTGAACTGCATGCACAGCAGCTCGATAATGGTCAGCACATTCTATTAGGTGCCTATTCAGCCTGCTTAGAATTGATGCGCAGCTTGGACATCGACATCCGCCAAACATTGCTGCGCTTGCCCTTGCAAATGGTGTATCCACACCAGACTGGCATGCAATTTATCGCGCCAAAATTGCCAGCGCCTCTGCACTTACTGTTTGCTTTGCTTCGATCCCACGGTTTAGAAAACGCCGACAAAATGGCGCTCGCGCGGTTTTCGACCACCGCACGCTGGATGGGTTGGCAACTCCATCAAGATTGCAGCGTGAGTGCGCTATTAGACCGCTACGACCAAACCGAACGCCTGTGCCGACTAATGTGGCTTCCTCTCTGTATTGCGGCACTCAATACGCCACCAGAACGCGCCTCGGCGCAAGTATTTTTAAACGTTTTGCGTGACAGCTTGGGTGCCAGCCGAAGAAGCCACTCTGATATGTTGATTCCTCGTAGTGATTTAAGTCAAATAATGCCCGATGCAGCAGCCGACTTCGTGCAGCGTCATCGGGGTCACGTATTGACTGGCACGCCTATTAAGAGCATCAAAAAAACCGCACACAACACGTGGCGCTTGGACGACTTGCGTACTTTGACCGAGGGTAAAAACGAATTCGACAGCGTCATTATCGCCACCAGCGCCAAGCAATGCCATGGCCTGTTATCGAGTGTCAATGAGGACATTGCAAACTCGCCAGCCGAATCCCAAGCTTGGTCGCTTCCTGAATTCAGATTTGACTACGAGCCTATCACCACATGTTATTTGCAATACGCTAGCGAAACAAAATTGAGCCGGGTTTTTTTTGCATTGGCCGACCAACCCGCACTTGCGCAATGGGGTCAATTTGTTTTTGATCGTGGGCAATTGAACGAGCGTCAGGCCGGCCTACTTGCCGTTGTGGTGAGCGCCTCTAGTGAGGCGACCCAGCTCGAACAATCAGTGTTAGCGCAGAAAATCGCCCAACAACTCGCAAATCAACTCCAAATGCCCGCGCTCTTGACGCCACAATGGACACAAGTCATTACAGAAAAACGCGCCACCTTTGCCTGCGCGCCGAATTTAAAGAGACCTGAAAATCACACCGCTATTCCGGGGCTTTTGATTGCGGGCGATTACACCAAAGGCGACTATCCGGCAACCCTAGAAGGCGCGGTGCGCAGTGGCTTGTTGGCAGCGAGTTATTTGTAGCGCACTTGGCAAGGGATTTGTAAAGTGTCCTGTGCTCACCGGAGAGAGCGAACGAAACGGACAGAGAGATGAATTTGGCTACTGATGCCAAACCGTTTTACAGCGCGCCAGCCATAGGCTTCTATCACTCAGACCTATCGTGCCGCCATTAATTTTTAAAGTGACCGCTTGAATATTGTCTTGATCCGCTAAGGGATTGCAAGCATTCACATCCCACTTGGCAGCCGCCACTTCTACGCACCACAATGCATCCATCAGTTGATCGGGATCATTGGCAAAATCAGGGCAAGCCGGATTAAATTTCCTGACATTGTTTGTCGCTTCAACATAATTATTTTTACCCGTGAGCTGTAGCAATCCACGTCCCCGAAATTTATAACCGTCGCCAGGCAGATTATTTCCCATGCGGCCGCCATAAACTTGATTGGCTAGTGCTTGCGGATTTTTTGCATACTGTGCAGGATCAAGTGCGCCGATAGGTTTAAAACGACTAGGCCACACTGCGACCAAACGCGCGGCGCTATAGTTTAGATTTTCCGATTGCAAAGTGAGCGCACCACTTTCATGCAGCACTTGCGCCATAAAATGCGCAACCCGTAATGCATTTACACTGATGCCGTGACGATCCAAGGCAGCTTGTGCATAGGCAAATGCCTGCTGATACGCCGGCAGTGCCTTCGGTGCCAAACCTAAAATTTGTGACCATGCAACTTGAATAGACATACCCAATTTTCCTATATCGATAAGCGAACGAGAATAGTAATCCAAGTACCAAAAATCACAAGCAAAAATTAAATTGCAACATATTCAAAACTAGGCCCCGCCCTTTTACCGCTGGCAGTGGGCATCTGCATCAGTTCTATCGCTTTATATTTCAGCTCATACATCACGGGAACCGCTTGCATTATTACTTCTGGTTCACCATTGCAGGCCAAATGCAACTGTTTGAGTAATTGCATATAGCAATAGTTAAACTCATAGGTCTTTTGCCAAAGCTCTGAACCTTTATTGTAATCACTCATTTTAGGATTGGTTTGCATATCGGCGACTGCATTCCAATCGACAGCGACTGGCGCGCCGCTGGGCGGCAATTGTGCACTGTCTGTAGGCTGATAGCGGCGCTGATGAAAAATCTCCATATACTTGAAATAATGGGCATATTCAA
>CAYXJI010000292.1:0-1773 GCA_964465175.1 uncultured Burkholderiaceae bacterium
CAGCCGGGAAACGTCCCAGCTTCCAAATTGCCTGATTCCATTCACCACCCAAGATCCATTGCTGCTGTGGAAACTTCGCCGCATACTGCGCAATGGCAGTTTGCGCCTCCGCCAGAGTGGCCGTATTGCGTAAGCCGAGTTGACTCTCCGCTTGACCCAAGCCGAAGATATGCCCGTGTGCATCGATTAATCCAGGCAACAAAGTCTGGCCTGCCAAATCGACTTTTTTTACCTGTTTGTACTTCTGCTCTAATTGTTTTTGCTTCCCAGTCGCGACCACTTTACCAGCGGCGTCAACCAATAATGCATCAAAACGCAGCAACTGATTTTTGCTATTCAATGTGTAGCCATTCGCCTTCACAAACATGGTCTGCGCGCTAGCACTGACACTGACACTAAGGCCAAATGCAGTCAAACCTAACATGCTGACTTTGCCAACTGCCCGCATGCCTTTTATCCATTTGCTTGGTGTTACGCTTAGATCCTTAACGGCTGGTGTCATGTCTCACTCCTTTTTTGATTTAGTTAGTTTCTATTTCACGGCGAATTAAGCCAGTTTTCGCTTGACCTACAAATACACGTTTGCGTACACTGCGATGTTGTCCACCTAACAGTCGATTGTATCGATTCTTTCCTTATCATGAAACGATTTAGTTACTGTCTCAGCGCGCTGACACTGTCCATCCTAGAAATTACAAGCAGCAACGCTTACGCTCAAAACACTGAAACACTCAAGTTATCCAAGAATTTATCCGAGAAACTCCCTGAGGCACAAGTTGAAAAATTAAGCCAAAAACTCAGCGAAGCTGCGTTACCGCAGCCTACTCCAACGATAGAATCAGGGCCAGCCGACATTCCCCTAGTCGAAGAATCGCTCTCCATTATAGAGCTGGATTTATGGAGCAGAATTCGCAGTGGCTATGCGATTCCAAATTTGGAAAACCGCTTGGTCGATGTTCAAACCAATTGGTACAGCGCAAGAATCGATTACTTGCAACGCATCATCCAACGTGGCTCGCGCTATTTATTTCATGTGGTCGAAGCCTTAGATAAACGAGGTATGCCGACTGATTTAGCCCTCTTACCGTTTATTGAATCCGCGTTTAATCCACAAGCTATTTCATCCGCAAAAGCCTCAGGTATGTGGCAATTTATGCCCGCAACCGGACGCGACTATAATTTACGACAAACCATCTTTAAAGATGATAGACGCGGTGTACTTGACTCCACGGAAGCCGCGCTCGACTATTTGCAACGACTCTATAATATGTTTGGCGACTGGCAGCTCGCACTAGCAGCCTACAACTGGGGCGAAGGCTCGGTGCAACGCGCGATTAAAAAGCAGCAAGCACTTGGCTTGCCGATTGATTTCGACAGCTTATCTGCACTCATGCCAAACGAGACGAAAAATTACGTACCAAAACTACAGGCGGTAAAAAATATCATCGGACATCCCGAGCTATTTAATATCACGCTACCGCGCCTCGACAATACGCCCTACTTTACTAGTATTAAAAAAAATCGTGATATCGATGTCAATTTGGCGGCAAAATTAGCAGAGCTTCCTTTGAGTGAATTCAAAGCGCTCAATCCCCAATTTAATCGCCCCGTCATCACGGGGGGCAATCAAACCACAATTTTACTGCCGATAGAAAACGCCACCATGTTTCAGAACAATCTGATGACATGGAAAGGACCGCTATCCTCATGGACCACCTTGAGCGTCAATAAAACGGAACGCGTCGAGTCATTGGCGACACGTTTTGGCTTTAA
>CAYXJI010000292.1:1783-5229 GCA_964465175.1 uncultured Burkholderiaceae bacterium
TAAGTCTGACGTCGTCAGAGACGCCAACGCGATTCCCGCCAAGATGTTTGTCAAAGCCGGATCAACGCTACTAGTACCAAAATCGGCACACGCAAGCGAAGAAAATATTCCTACGCAGGTAGCAGAACAAGCGCAGCTAAGCATAGAAAAAGGCCGTACTGGGACACGTAAAATCTACGTAAAAGTCGGCAAAAAAGACAATCTGGCATCCATTGCAAAACGCTACAAACTGAGCAAAGAAGACATCAAAGAATGGAATAATTTACGCAAAGATCAAGTCAATCCCGGCATGAAATTGGCCTTACAAGTGCCCATCAAAGCTAAGTCTAAACAGTTAGCAGCAGCCTCAAAAGCAGCACCTAAGCAAAAAAATGGCAAGGTACGCACGGCGCAGTCAAACAAAAAACCCGACAAGCGCTTAGCAACTAGTAGCGACTCCAAAAAAGCTAGAAAAAAAGCTTGATGATTGATGATTGATGATTGATGATTGCGCCATTCAAGCAACCTACGCCTGATGAAATTACAGACGCAAAAAAAGGCAGCTCATGGCTGCCTTTTTTACGTGCTTAAAAACAGCAACGAGCTAATTACTTAGCTTGATTCGCATAAATTACCCAGAATCTCGCCAAATCTGCCGTGCCATCTTTGCCCTGTACAGACTTCAAGGTTTTCAAAGCGATAGCCTTTTTACCCGCCATTAAATACGCCATGCCCAAATGTAAATTAGCGTCTTCTGGATGTTTTAAGCTATCTTTCTTCACACCTTGCTCCATCAAGCTAATACCTTTATCGTACTCGCCACCCGTTGCGTAAGAAAAACCGAGGTTTACCAGAGCCGTGCCGTCAGTCGCCTTTAAAGCTTCTGTTTCGGCTGCTGCACGTGCAGCTTTAGATTCAGCTAGACGTTTAGTTGCCAAGTCCTTCAAACGACCATGACGTGCCGCTTCTGCTCCCGCACCCAAGATACCCGCCTTGTAACCTTGGTCAATAATCTTCAAAGCCTCGGCTGGGTTGCCATCTTGAATCGCAATTTGTGCCATTTCCATGATGTCGCTGGTCTTCGTCAATTGGCCAATCGCCAATTTCAAACGATACAAGTCCATCATTAAACGACTAGAAAACTCTGGCTTACGCTCTGCACTATTGAGCAAATTCACCCAGTATTCTTTTTTTCCATAGTACATCACCAGTTTTTCTAATGTACTCAAATACGCCGCTTTGTCACCACTCTTTTGTACCGCATAGGCATAGGTCTCTAAGGAAGATTGACTAGGGACACGTCCTGCCTTCTCAGCCGCTTGAATTTCGGCCTTGGCTTCTTTCATTGCGCCTGAGCTATCACCACTCATCGTCTTAGCTTGAATCATGTACTGACGGGCTGAAGTATCCGTACCGCCTTCGCTAAAATAGCGTTCATACATCTTCGCGGCTTTAGCATAATTATTCGCTTTGGAATAAGAGTTTGCTAAAACCAAAATTAATTGCAATTGATCTTTGCTTGGCAATTTATTCGCTGCCACAATGATCTCACCAGAACGAATCACCGCATCATTATCACCAGCAGCAGATGCCACCGAGAGACGCATACGCTCAATAGTAAAAGATTCATTCACCGACTTATTACTTACACGATCCGCTTCTTGCAGCTTAGAGAGTGCTTCACGATATTTTCTTGCTCTATACAAGTCGCCAGCTTGCTGCACGATTTTACCGACTTCGGCGCGCATTGCTTCTTGCGCATAGGCAGTATTACCTGCAATGCCAGTCAACTCGGGAACTGTCGCGCAACCAATCGCTGCGATAAGAATAGCTAGTTGTGATAAGCGTAGGTGCTTCATATTTGATCTCTCAATCAACAAAAATTAAAAAAATTTAAGCCTAACAAAACAAGGAGCCGACTGTCGCTAGCTACCTCACATAATCTATGCAAATGTGGTCTAAGCATAAGCGGTTTAAGCATACCGCATAATACAAAAAAAGGCAGGGATATCCCCGCCCTCTTTCGCTAAACATTCATCTGAATTTAAAAAATACTGATTCAAATCGAATGTTTAATTTTTCAAGAATTGCTCGTTACCAATCATGCCCAACTTGGTAATTCCGCGACTTTGTGCTGATGCCATCACCGCCGCCACCGATTTATAGGCAACCAATCGATTTGGCTGCAGATGAATCTCAGGCTGAGGATTCAAAGCTGCAGTTGCAACAAAACGATCATCCAATTGTTGGCGATTAACTACTTCACCATTCCAAGTCATAGTACCGTCAAAATCTACGTCAATCTTGACCACCGTAGGAAGAATATCTGGTGGCGGTTGATTAGTGTTCTGTGGCATATTCAAATTCACAGCGTGTTTAGCGATTGGTAATGTCGTAATAAACATGATAATCAGGACCAACATCACGTCGATCATCGGTGTCATATTCATTTCCATCATTGGTTCTGGATCACCACCAGAACGGGAGCTCATATTCATACCCATGCGATTCTCCTATTGGCCTTTTGGTGGTGGTTCAAGAACGAAACCAACTTTTGCGATACCTGCTCGTTGCACCGTCAAAATCGTTTTACCGATAGACTCGTAACGTGCATTTTGATCGCCACGAATATGCACTTCTGGTTGCGGCACTTTAATTGATTCTTTTGACATTTTATCAAACAACTCTTCGTCAGAAGCAATCGGGGTACGGTAACCTTGCCAGAAAATATCACCCTCTTTATTGACGGTAATAATCACGTTTTTCGCATCTGGATTGTAAGGATTATTCTTCTCAGGTGGCAGAGTTACTTTTGCCAAATTTAATACTACAGGTGATGTGATGATAAAGATAATCAACAACACCAGCATAATATCCACTAGAGGCGTGGTATTAATTGTGCTGTTGAGTTGATCTTCACCGCCTTCACCGCCGATTTGCATTGCCATAATTGGTTCTCTTCGGTTAATTCTATTCACTGAATATCAAGTAAGCGCAAGCGCTTACTTGATAGGACAGAATTGAAATAATAAAAACGATAGTCGTCTCAGATAGTCGTTTTAATTACCTAGATTATTTATTTGCGGCAGCTTTGTTCATTGCGCCAGACAATACTACGGAGTGCAAATCAGCGCCGAAAGCATTGATATCTTCCATTACCGATTTATTACGACGCAACAAGTAGTTGTAGCCCAAAACTGCTGGAACCGCTACCGCCAAACCAATCGCCGTCATGATCAAAGCAGCGCCAACTGGACCAGCAACTTTATCAATAGAAGAATCACCAGAAGTACCAATCGCGACCAAGGCGTTGTAAATACCCATAACGGTACCGAACAACCCGATAAATGGCGCTGTAGAGCCAACTGTTGCCAAGAATGTCAAACCTTCGCTCAAACGGCTTTGTACTTTATCAACAGCGCGATGGATCGACATTGTTACCCATGAGTTCAAATCGATTTGCTCTA